>JBDNHN010000201.1:0-10546 GCA_041688725.1 Gillisia sp. | reverse complement strand
TGCATATTGGAAGTAAAATCCCTATTAAATTTTAAAAGATTAGCCTGTAAGGAATATATACTAGAGGAGGTATTCTGTGACAGAATTGGCAGCAACCTAGTTTGAATAAATGTAAAGAAATCATTTTTTTGATGTTCCACTTGTTTCCTTGCCTGGAAAAAGAAATAATTGCTAAGTATGGTTAGAAGTAACCCCAAAACACTAGCACCCATTGCTATCATCACTCCTGCGAGCAATGCATCAATTCCACCTAAAGCATTTGAAGTATCATCAGACGAAAGAGAAGGCATAAAGATTAGCCCACCTACAATACCCAACATAGTACCCATCAAACCTAAATATAATGGCGTGGGAATATTGTTACTGATCTCATCATCCACCTTATCAATATTACGGTCTACAATATCCTTTACAAGATTAAAGTCGCTTACAGCTCCTTTATTCCTTAATAGATACCCGTTTACTGAAGTAAGTATTTCGCTGAGAGTATCATTCTGTTCCCCTTTGTAGTTTATAAGAGAAATATTGATTTTATTAGACATAGTAGATTGTTGGTGAAATTAACTATTTCGATTTAGGATCTTTTTCTTCTTCAAATATGAAATCATCCTCTTCAAATTCTTCTATTTCATATTCTTGTTGTGATTCTTCTTCAGGAAAATTTAATTCCTCAGGATTAGGACCTTCTAAAGTATTGTCATTCTCTGAAGAAATGTTTTCCTCTTCTTGTTCAATCACCTTTTCGTTATTCTCAAAGTGCTCTTCAAAATCTCGTTCTGTATTCTCCTCTTGCTTAAATTTGGCCTTTTTACCATAATTGGATGATGATTCACGAAAGCCATCAGGATCATTAAGTATTTCCTTTACTTCTATTTCCTTGATCCAATCCTCTGGAACTTCAACCTCTACAATTTCAAAATCCTGAGCTTTTTGAATGGTTTTTTTGTAATTTCTTATTTTACGCATATTACTCGCGAAAACAATAAACTGAAGTAGTATTATACAAAGTATAATAGCTATGATGATATAGTCGTGTTGATCTAAATTCATTATTGAAATTTAATTGTTGCCTTATTTTCTTCTTTAACTATCCACTCTCCATCTATTAGATTGGCAATTCCTTTTTTTGTTGTTAGAATTCTACCGTCAAAATTCTGATTGCTATTTTCCGGGTTACATACATTATACAAGTAGGTGTCGGGTGAATTGGCTATCATTTTCATTATATATTCATTTTCCACAACTTCAAAATGAGCCTTGTATGCCTCCTTATTTTCCAATGTTAACCTGAAAATACTTTTGTGTTCATCTTGTAGAGGTGAAACAGCGGTAAAAACTTTTGACTCTAAAGGTTTGCCGGCGAAAAGGACTGCTTTGGGTTTGTCCTCCGGTGAAGAAGGAGTAGGATTTATTTTTGGATTTGGATTGATATTGTTAAAAATGTACTCTGCTGATTTTTCATCATCATGGTATTGATTTGTAACACTTTTCTTTTCATGAGTGCTATTTATTTTTTTTAACAGATCATTATTATTTCTAATAATTGAGCTGTTTTTTGCGATTAAATCACTAGCATTTTTATTAACTTCAAATATATCGTCTTTATATTTTTGTTTTCTTTGCTTCTGATATTTTAAACTATTCATTGTTTTAATAAGAAGAAGTAAGAGAATTATGTTTAATATAATGGAAACTAGTGTCCCAATTTGCCAAATACTCTGATTTTGATTAGCTGTTGGTGTTCCCGTATTGGAAGTTTGACTTTGACCATTTAATTCGGTTTTAGGATGATTATCAATTATCTCAATATCAGTTGAATCCGTTTTTTCTTCCCTCATGGATTTTTCAGCTTCAAAATTCTCTGAAGTTGAAATCGTGGTGTTTTCTTTTTCCGAACTTCTTTGAACGCTTTCCTGACAAGCATAAAACATGAATATAAAAATGAACAGAAAAGTAATTTTAAATAACTTCATATTAATTTACCTTCTTATCAAGTTCATAAGCTAATTCTCCTAAAGTTCCTACCAGAGGATAGAAAAATAGGGTTTCATTTATCTCTTCATCACTATCATTTATTCCATTAAGTCTGTTTTTTATACCTGTTTTTAAAGCGTTTATCTTTTTCTTTTGAAGAAAAGCTTTCGTGTAATCCAGGTCTTCTTTTTCAATTCCAAAATTATCCCTGAATGAGAAAGACTTATTTAGAGTAAAGAAAAACTCAAGGAAGGCATCAAAACTCTCAATAGCCTGCTCTTCATAATCCTTCACTTTTTTATAACTGATTCTACCGCCATTTTGGGATTGTAAATGAAGATGGGTAATTAAAGTTTCCTTGATCTCATTCAGATTCAATAAATTGTGATTTCCAATTGAAAGGCCACCTTTACTGGAAATTTCTTTAGGATTAGCAGGAAGTTTAATGTCTATTTCCGGATTCGAACTTAGCTCAAACACATGTTTAAATGTTTCTTCTGCGAGTTCCCTCAAATTGTCGTGACCATCAGTAGAGTCAAGAATACTCAATAATTTAGATGCAGTACCCGAAAAACTTATTACTCCCGGAATCGGGATTTTTTTTATTTTAAGTAGATTGGCTATATGATATAACTGGCTTACATAAAATAGCAGGAATATAATTTTAAATTCGTTATCAGTACGCAGGAGCTTAAGAAAATCAACATCTATATCCTTGTCATTTAAAGCCTTATTATCTTTAAAGCTAAAGAAAGCATTAATAACATCGTGTGAGGAATTATTGTCTTTAATTTTATTGACTGCTTCTATTAGAACTCGTTGGTCATTTTCCTCCAACTTCTTGATCACTTTGGAATAATATTTATTTACAAATCCATTAATATTGATATTTCTATTAAAATTATCTCCACAAATCGCATCTCTCGCAAATTTGTAGGAACTAAAAAGGATTGGAGCTTCTTCCCTGTAAACTGCGACATCTGAAGTTCCACCGCCTATATCAATAGAAACCAGTGGCTTTTCCATTGCAGGGATACCTTCAAATTTATAATAGTAATAATATGGAGTTAAGCTTTCGCAGACCTTCTTGATACTTACCTTATCCCAAAAATATTTATGAATAATTTCCTTCCAGTTGTCTTCCATTAGGTCCCTCTGATATTTGAGCATGCTGGCAGGATAGGACCAAATGATTTCTGTATTATCAAGATCACCATTGTTTAAGAGGGTCTTATTTCTTATCATTTTGATCAATTGCTCGAAGAAACTGAAAAGGATTACCTCGTTTTCTGCGGAACTATTATTCCATTTTAAATTGGTGCGCACCCTGGAAGAAAGGTCAAAGGATTCCTTTTCATATTTAAAAGGAATACTAATATTGCCAAGAGTAAAAACGGGCTTGTTAAAATTTGTCTGTTTATGATAAATTATAGCTGTTCGCTGTGGGAACTGGTAGTTGCCTTCAGAATGAACTTCTTCCGGTAATAAATCATCTCTTAGGGCTTTTAAATAGCCTTCATTAAAATTTGAAAAGCTTACAAGACTTCCAATATTATATTTTTCCTTTTTCTCAATCTCCAAAGGTTGAGGTTTACCTTTATCAGCAGAATATTCTATATGCGTATTGGTAGTTCCAAAATCTATGGAAAAGGAAAATTGAGAGGTGCCGCCTATACGGGAGAAGAAATTGGGAATGAGGATGCCAGAGGCAAAATCGTGTTTGATCTGAATGTAATCAAAATTTGATTTTACTACATTCCCAAACATATTATAAGTTTCTTCCTCCTTAAAACGACGTTGAACTTTACTAATTTTTTCATTAGGAATTTTATTGTTATATGGATCAAAATAATTTAATTCATATCTCGTTTTTTCTAATATTGGAAGGAAATCTGCATCATAGAGAGCTACATTATATTCCTGATACATACTATCAGGGAATTTGTAAAACGGTGTAATTCCAAGATTGATACGATTTTCAATAATAGTTCCCTTGTTATTATTGAGATCAAACTCCGGTTTATGAGCCTGATTCACCGGGTTATTGTATGTTCTTCTATAAGTAATATGATGGTTTTTTTGAATAGGAATCCGAAGAATAGCCTCAATATATCCATTAGCAAGATTTTTAAGCTCAAAACGTTTTTCACCATTAATGGTTTCTTTCAGACTTTCTGATGAAAAATATTTAAAATAAAGAGGTTTAAGAGGCAGTAAAAATCCCTTTTTTTCTATACTATCAATGTAATCTCCATCCTGGAAATAAGTTTTATCAACAGGAAATTCAATTCTGATAATAACCGGTTCAAGGAAATCGCTGATGGTGAGATAAGGATATTTATTGCCATCCCCCGGTAGAATCCTTTCATTTAAGGGAAGATTATCAAAATGAGGTGCAGTTTCTTTTGCTACCCAAGGAGCACTAACATAGGAAAGGCTTGCATTAAAAGTTTCATTAGGAAGAACTAGTGGCAGATAATTTTCGTTTAATAATTTATTTGTACTGATAAGAAAATCACTTTCCTTTATTGAATCCTTTTTATCTTTAGCTTTTTTAAGATTTATTCCCAATACCTCAACGATTTCGCCTCCTCCATCAATATTTAAGTTTGGCAAGGTATTATAGTAATCGTTTAATTGACCAAGCTGGTCTTTGAGATCCTGAGGAAGATTCCTGTAAGTATGGTTAAAATATTCGTCAAGTTCAGTCATTTTTGATGAAGCACCAGACAGCGCAGACTTTAATGAAAAAAGATATTTAATGTAATCTGTATCCCGTTCATGTAAAGGTTTATAGTCGTCATCCAAAAGTTTATCACTTCCCTCCTGAAATCCTTTCAAATCGTATTTATTGGCAGAAGTAAAAAAGAAGGTAGAAGGAGAAGTACCTCCAATTATATTGATTGGATCCGGACCCTGTGTATAATTTAAGAGGTATAATTTAGATAGCTTATCAAAATTATAGGTTATCTCATCCTGTTCTAAATACAGCCTCAAACTTTCTCCTAAAAGACGATGCTGGGAATTGTTGGAATTTAATAATTTCTGAAGATCTCCGCTGCGATCCCAGCTTATTATTTCTATTTTATCGGCATACTTATCTATGTTAAAAAATATCTGACCTATGTCAAGGGCATCGGAAACCATTTTGTGAAAAATTGTATTGCCTTCCAGAGAGGTATTGGCAACTTCTTTAAAAGCAGTTTTAATCAAATCT
Source organism: Gillisia sp. (assembly GCA_041688725.1). Classification (GTDB taxonomy): domain Bacteria; phylum Bacteroidota; class Bacteroidia; order Flavobacteriales; family Flavobacteriaceae; genus Gillisia. The sequence goes on along the minus strand of JBDNHN010000201.1, from coordinate 5,355 downwards.
ATTCTGGCAAATGGGCTGGGGATAGAAGTAATTTCCCTGCTCGAATGTGCGCCATTTGGATCTTCTATTGCCTTAATGGCAACCTCATTGAGAGGATTAGAATCTTCCCAACCTTTTAAATTTTTCCCGTCGTGAAATCTAAAAACGTATGCCATAATTATTGTTTGTATTTGTCTGACATTAATTCCTCCGTTGTCTTATAAAAAACTTCCATGAACCGGTTTTCAGTTTTTTCGGAAGTGTTCATTTTTTTTGCTTTCTTATTTAAGAAAGAGGTAAATCTTTCATAATTATTGGTTTCGAACATGAAGTTTTTATTCGGTTTTAACCCTTTAATACTGTTAAAAAGATCAATATCGTTGGATAAAGTGAATGGACTGAATCCGCGCTCATTGCTACTCATTTGTTGCAGCCATTCCCAGAAATAATCATTAAACCTATTTAATTTTTGATAAAAATCTTCATTGAGAAAAGGTTCCTTAATATTCAAGCGTTTTGCAAAATCGGCTCCTAGGTTTTGTCGCAATTCATTTTTAAGATATAGGTGGAAGAAATAATACTGGGAAAGTGGTTTTAAAATATCGGTTTTAGTTTGATCGGCAAGATCATTAAAGGTTAAATTTTGGTTGGAATTTTCAACCCCGAATTCTCTTACTTTCTGATTTGAAACATCGGTATCGTTGGAAAAATCAAGAACAGCTAGGGCAGAAGCCAGCTCTATAAAGTGAGCATCATTTTGTTGTTTAGTGCTCCCTTCATGATTGTCATAATCTTTCACCAATTTGTCCCCAAGATAATACATAGAGTTAACAGAATCATTTACTCCGTGTTCATAATACCTTAAAGCCGCTTTAGTTTTAGATATAAAAGTGGATTTTTCAATGTCACTGTCTTCATCTCTTTTCACTCCGAAATAAGGCAGAACAGAAACTGCTCCAACAGGCGCATTTTTTAAAAGAGAATGATTGTCCAGATTCGGACTTGCTGCCCGAATATTTTTTAAAAGCAAAGGAAAACCTGCAGCACCGGTACCGCCAAATATAGAAGAGATGATGAATATTCTGTCGCCTTGTGAAAAACTGCTGGCGAAATCAGAAAAATCTTTAGAGATGTTGAACTGATTAAGAACTACGCTTCCCATATTTGGGTTTCCTTTAAAACCAACTTCTAAATCGGCATTTAGATTTTTGGTACTAAAAAGTAATGAAATCAATGCTTTATTGTTCTTATCAAGATTCTGATAATCAATAAATTCTCTAAATTTCTTTTTGGAATCCTGAATATTTAATCTGAAATTGCTGTTCAGAGGAGCAATATCGGTTTTGAAAAAAGCATTGGAAGTTTCTCCGTCAAAGGACAGTTTACTTCTAATGCTTTTATAACGTTGCAGAATATCAACCGTTTTATTCACGTCCCCATTCGCAGCATCGGGATCAATGATAATAGGTACAATTGAAGTGCTATTACATTTCACTCCAGCTGCAAGTAGAAAGCTAAGGGATTTTAAAACTCTCGCTCCTGTTCCACCAATTCCGAATACATATAATTTAGACATAAGTTATTTTTTTTAGAATGGGATATAGGATGAATTGGTGCTTTTCCATTTAAGTGTAATGGAAAGCAAAAAGATCAAAATTATAGTCCAGAATACATTAATAAAAGAAAATTGAAGCATGTCCGAAGTGTATTCAAGCGGTACAGGAACTCCTAAATTTGTGTACAATTCTGTTAAACCATTATTAGCAGAAACAAAAGCAATAATAAAACCGAATATTCCACCCAGTAATAATGCAATTAACCAAATGCTTCTCTTGGCAGTACCAGGCCGATCTAATATATAATAATATATAATGGTAATAAGAAGAGCTGTAATTATGGAATAAAGTGCAATGGGAAAATACTGGCCAATACTGTACATATCTTCGGAGAAAGGGCCCAGATGGGCACCTCCCCAAAATTCATAAATATTTGCGATAAGATTTTTCAAGTGTATTAAATTTAAGGTTAGTTAATTTTTGATTACAGGAATTTTAATTTGAAAGTATTCAAAGCCACCAGTCTTCTGTTGATAGGCTTCAGAAACTCCAATGACGAGAGATGAAAAACCAAAAGTTTTTGTTTGTTCAAGGGGATCGGTTTTAATATCTCTATCATCATTACTATTAATATTTGATACCCAATTGGGTATGTTTTTTTTAAGACTCAATTGTACGTCGTCAGATAATAATCCATCTACTTTAAATATTGCAACATGTGTAAAACCATTACCTCGTAATTTTATTAAATCTGATGGACGTATACGAACTTTTCCTCCATCTTTGAATAGGATAGTTTTACCCTGAAGTACCCCAAGGTCTTTTAATTTAATATTGTTGTTAACTTGGTAATTGGATTTATCGAGTATATAATTATCACCAACAGGTAGATTTTTTAAATCTAATGCGACGCTAAATTCTAAATTTCCCTGATGAGGATAATCTATTATCTCGATACCATTTAGCAGATTGATCCTCCCATTATTAGATGTAGCAGTTAGCACCTTATATGGTATTGTTTCAAAATATTTCGAAGAAAGTATTACTTCATTTTCAAAGGTAGTATTTCTCTTAAGTTGTGGAGAAATTTCCTTTTCAAAAACATTCATTAATTCTGAAGGAGCTATGACAAAATAATAATAGGGCCGTTTTGAAATTCCTGAAATATGCCTATCATTGATGTCATAATAGATTCCGTCAAAGGAACTTGTAAAACGATAAATTCTAGTTTCTAAATTATTGGAATCAATTCCTGCTTTTAAAAAAGCTTCTTTAGTATAGGTTTTTAACTTATTAAGTGCAGAAGGAGTATTGGTTTCCTTTCCGGGAGAATAAATAAAATCGGCCATTACAATTGAGATTACATCTCCACTTTGATTCTCCAGCACGGTATTTAGAACATTTTCGAAATTACTTGTACCCCTGCTACCTCTAGATATTACCTTTTTTGATAAAGCATCCGCAATTTTGGTTGTTTCAACATTAAAATCTTCCTTAACCAATTTATCATTGATCAGATAAAACTCTGTTTCAAAATCTATATTACTCTCGTTATCCACTGCTACCAATAATTCCCGGAATACATCTTTAAAATCAGTATTTCCTTCAATATACCCATCCATACTAAGGGTGTTTTCAAAATATATTTTTACAGTAGCGTCGAGAGGAGCTAAGGGACCTTTTGGGGCTGCGATCGGTTTTACTTTAGGTGGATTAGAAGTGCTATCGTTCCCGGAGTCACTATCTCCTTTACACGATATTAAACTAAAGAAAAACATGTATACGATTGATGCAGCAATTAAATGCTTCATAAATTAATTATGTGGGTTAAATTCATCCGCTTTGTGACTGTAGAAATAAGAAAATTTTATGACAATTACTATTAAAATTTAACAAAATCTTTAAAAAGATATACAGTTATGATTTTTCATTTTGTTATGTTTAGCCAATTTATTTTCTAATATACTGTATGATAATCTTTTATCCTTGAATTCAGGATTTTTTAAGATTTCTTTCTTTAACCTGTTATTTTTTTTAAATTATCAAATATCCACATCTTATTTATTGAATAAAAAACAATTTTCAGGTGAAAGAAAGATGTATCCTTATAGCTTCAGAAAGGTAAATTTAGCCGCATTTAAAATAGGTTCATTACGGTTTCCCGTAACCACTTGAAAGGAAGTGTGTGAAATAAGAAATGAAAATTTTGTAAAGACATTACGCCCAGAAACTTAAAGGCTTGAATAAATATTAAATTTTTAAAAAAAAATTTAATTCCTGAGATACTTATCTATAATATAGCTCGTTACCGGCTTCAGCGTTTTTCCGTTTTGAGGGTGAATTCCCGGAGCCGTGAAATATTCCAACAGGTTATTGCTTTTGTCATACCATATATGAACGGCTCCGTTTTTAAAAAATGAAGTGGTATCTGAAATCACGATTCTCCTTAAATTTTCAAGAAGGTATGGGTTGAGTTTTTGTTCTTCATTGGAGCCGGTACAGCTAATTTCAATATAATGATCATCTTCCCAGATCATACATTTTTCTTCCCCGTTTTTAAATCCCACATAAGCTGAAATCCCGGTTACAGCTAAAATAAGCAGTGAAAATAACGCGATCCTTTTGAAGTTAGTTTCTTTCTTTTTTAAAGGACCCGGTTCTGTCTTAGCGGCAGATCCCGGAGAATTTTTAAGCACAAAATCTTCATAATTATCAAAACCCAGAAATTGGGCCAGGTAATTTTTTACCTGTTGGTTGGGTGGGGATTCTTTTTTAAAATATCGGGTCAGGGATTTGGTGGAAACAGAGAATTTAAATTCCGCCAGGAGATATTCACTAAGGTGTTCTGCCTTTCCGTTCACAGAATCTTTTCCCGATTCTGTCCCTGCTTTTTCAAATGCTTGTGTTAATAAATCCCCGGTCATTTCAATATTAAATCGTTGCACTAAATGTAGTAAAATTTTATGGACCGTAGCAATGGACAATCTTGTCTATAAAATGTCCACCACTGTCCAATCCTTCCTTCTTTACTTTGAAATATGTTTGAAAATTACCTGAACTTAAATCTCAGTTGATCTTCTTTCACCCATAATTCATGCGGCCACTTTTATAGCACCGGGGAAGTAGTTGTAAATCGCCGTATCGAATTATTACTTCCCAAAATTTAGCCCATCGTGGGCAGGCAGATCAGCCATAAAAAATCCGGATTTAGTCCGGAAGGCAGTCCTATGTCAAATTTTAAAAATAAAACAATGAAAAAAATTTATTTATTATTAGTACTCCTTTTTGCTAACATGTCCCTTTTATCCTGTACAGCCGAAAGTCTGGAAGAAGGAATAAATACAACTAATGAAAAGTTCGCATCGGAAGGAGATGAAGGTACAAATGGTTCGGGAGAACTAAGACCCTAAGGCGGAGATTAATTTTATATATAATAGTCTTAAAAGCCGCTTATATTAGCGGCTTTTTTTATTTATATTCGTAGTATGAAGCTCCCCAAATTCAGCTTAGCTATTTTTAGTGTTTTTTTCCTTGTTCTTACCGGTTGTGAAAATGATAAAGTATCCGGTCCGAATCCTGATGCTGTCATCCGGCCTGGGACCGTGGAATACTATTTTAAACAAGCGAAATCTGTACCGGAGGATAAAGAAAAGTTAGTTTTTTTGAATAAGGGGCTCGGAGCTGTTTCTAATGAAAAGGATACTTTATTACCCTATCTATTGGACTTCAAGATCTATTATCACAAAGAGATAAAAGAGTATGACAGTGCGCTCTATTTTTCTGACAAGCTTATTGAAATCGCACAATTTCAGAAGGACAC
>JBDNHN010000024.1:0-7225 GCA_041688725.1 Gillisia sp. | reverse complement strand
AAGGATCTCAATAGCCTCCTGATCGCTTACCGCATCAAATTCTTCATAAAACTGACCAACTGCCGTGAAATTATACGGAGTTTCCAAACATATCACTTCATTTATATGGGGAGAATCCTCCAATTTATTTAATGAAGAGGGTGGGGCAACTGGAATGGCAACAACAATAGCCTTGGGTTTCTGTTTATGGATCAATTCTACGGTTGCCAGAAGCGTATTTCCGGTAGCAATTCCGTCATCCACAATTATTGCCACTTTGTCCTTTAAGTCATGTGGCTTTCCTTCTTTATAATACTGCTTATAACGCTGGGACAATAAATCCCTTATGCGGCTGGTTTCTTCCTCAATATATCTTTTTGGAATATTTACGGTATCACTGGTGATCAAGCTTTCCAAACTCACGGCTCCAATGGCATATTCTTTATTGTTGGGATGACCAATTTTTTTGATCAATGCGACATCCAGACGCGCATTTAATGCTTTAGCCACAATTGCTCCCAGAGGCAAACCTCCTCTTGGGATGGCCAAAACCACCACATCCTGATCTTTATAAAAAGTCAATTTTTCGGCCAGTTGTATGCCGGCATCGATCCTGTCCTGAAACATCTTTTTTGTGTTTAAAAGTTGACGAATTAGTTCATAATATCTTAAGTGCCTCAAATGCCTAAAGTAAAGCAGTCCTCCATTTTACATGAGATGCAATACATTACAGTGCGTTTTTCTAAGTACTTCAGAATTAAGACACATTAAGAACTAATCAGTTGCTTTCTCAGTTATACCCATTTGGAAAACCAATCGGCAGATAAACGGGTTACTATTTCTAATTTTCCGGGCTCTTCAAAAAGATGTGAAGCTTCCGGTACAATTTCAAATTTTCGTTCACATTGTAATTTTTCAAAAGCCTTTTGATTTAACTGGATCACCAAATCATCAGTACCTCCAACTATTAAAAGCGTGGGTGCTTTAACTTGTTCAATGTTTTGCATTCCAAGATCCGGTCGGCCTCCTCTTGAGACAATTGCCTTAATTTGGTCTCCAAAATGAGCGGCAGCCATTAATGCTGAAGCAGCCCCGGTACTTGCTCCAAAGTATCCCGGATGTAAACCTTTGGTTTCCGGATTTTTTAAAACCCAATTTGTTACGGCAATTAATCTTTCTGTCAGCAATTTTATGTCAAATCTATTTTCGTAAATACGGTCTTCTTCTTCAGTTAATAGATCAAATAAGAAAGTTGCCAGGCCTTTTTGTTGAATTACCTCGGCTACAAAATTATTTCTTGGGCTCAGCCTGCTGCTGCCACTTCCATGAGAAAAAAGCACAATCCCCGTTGCCTTTTCTGGAATTGAAAGATTGCCTTGTAAGATGACATCCTCAAGATGTATCTCGATAGTTTTTTTGTTTTCTTTGATTAACATTTTGATGAATTTTAATTATTAAATTTTAATGATAATTTTCCCGTTAAAGAAGATGAAATCAGCGTGCCATAACTTAGGGCTACGATCAATATAGAGAGAAGGAATCCTAAGTTAATTCTCATTAAAGTAACTAATAACTAAGCACTTATGAAATGATATTTATCAGGAACTATTTTGATTTAGTACGCCTGTTTGAAAATATATTTTGAAAATGGATCCTTCAGTTCAAGAATTAGAATATGATCTTTATTATATTTTTAGCTGAATCTTTTATCTAATTTTAATCATTAGAATTCCCCGACGCTCTGCGTCGGTGGTATAGAGGAAAGTTTGAAAACCTAAGGTTTTCATCAAACTAAAAATAAAGTTTTCTTCCGCTAGATACCTCGATGGCTCTGCCTCGGGGTAGTTCATTTGTTTTCTTGTAATTGTCATTTTCGATATAATGCAAAACAGTGAAATCTGGTCAACTATAGGAATATTGAATTTTGTAGAAATTAGTAATATATTTTATCATGAACATATTTAGGGACAGGCCTAAAGGAAAGTTTATCCAGGAGGCAAATTGGCAGGAACTTTATGTATTGACCCAACACTGGAAAAAGGACCTTGAATTTTATAAAGATGATTTGCGGTTTTTACACGGTCTTATAGATAAATATTTTATCTGGATCACCGAGAAAGAAAACCTTGACAGTGTAAGGAAAATAGGGGCTAATTGGCTCAAGATAAGTGAAAAGTGCCAAGATTTATTGGATAAGGGAAGCAAGCATATTTTGCAACTGGGAAAACTTGTTGAAAATTCCGAAAAAGTGGAGTCCCGGATTTTTCGTCTGGAGCATGAGCATCTTGAAAATGAAACAGCCGATTTTGTAAAATTATATAGGGAAAACCGAAAAGAGGTTTTTACAATTACTGAATATGTAGTTGATAATGAAAAGCTGGTACATCTCCTGGAAACCTGATAAAATAAAAATAGGAGGATCAGGAAATTTTTAGAGGTTTTGAATGAAGGTCAGTAGGTTTTTTCAAAACTTCAAAACCAAATTCTACCAGTGAAGTCCTTTCTCTCTCAGGTAATTGATCAACAATTCAGGCTGATTAGTTTGAATCATATTAATATTGTTTCAATATACCAATCATAGACTGTTGGGTCCTGAGCGGCTTTTTCATCATCGTGGCCCGCATTCTGTTTTTCCCTAAGCGCGTTCACCCATATATTCGCTCCTTTTTTCCGAATTTCATCAAAGTTATCTATCACGCCAACAGGATCCCGTAGAATAATAAATTCAAATGCAATAGGTACGCGATGTTTTAAGTAGTCGTCAATAATTCTTTTGGCGTTTTTATTTGGAAGTTGAACTATCGGCATAAAATAAATTTCATCCAGAAATTGCCCATTCTTACTTTCTACCTGACTTCTGGTTTTTTGCCTTTAATAACCACTTGCCTATGGGTTCCCGTTTTATTTATAACCTCATAACACTTATCAAAGTAATTATAACTTTTGTCTAAATTGACGAGAATTTTGTCTTTGGAAAGAAGAAGAGCTTCTTCTAAAGTTGGTATTTTGTGCACAGTTACAGATCCAGAGCCATCAACAAGATTGAGGGTTTTAAGTTGCTCCAATGTCCAGTCCTTAACATAGCCTTTACCGGTAGTAGTACGGTTAATGGATAGGTCATGCATAAGGACAAGTTCTCCGTCTTTGGTTACTCGAATGTCAATTTCTACCATATCCACGCCCATTTCAATAGAGTATTGAATGGCCTGAAGTGAATTCTCAGGCGCATTATGCCAAATGCCACGATGTGCAATTACAATTATTTGATCGTTTATTGAGTCCTCCAGATTTTTGATCAAATCTTCAATTGTCGGCCGGTTATGGGTTAAATTATTCCCTTCAGCCTGAGGTCTACAGGATAAGCTAAACAATAAATACCCAATAATTAAATAATAAGATTTCATCTTGTTTAATTTTTTTATTCGCTGAGAAACGATGAGGTATTGTTAAAATAACCTTGGGGAAAATTCTAAAAAAATTAAAGCAATTTTGATTCTACCATGAAATTTAATGAAAAAATATGATAACTTTATCCCAAAAATAGATAGATGGGAGAAATAGCCACATCCAATAGACAAATAACCATATATTATAATCCGGAATCGACTATTGCCGAAAAAACTTTGGCTTTTGCCAGGGCAGAAGGGTTGGCAATTCTGAAAATAGACATTTTAAAAACTCCTTTAACGGGGACCCAATTAGCAGAATTATCCAGCAGGTTAAATATAGAAATCAAGGACCTGGTAGATCAGGAACATGATTCTTATAAATTAAAATTTGAGGAACATGATTTTTCAACAGATGACTGGATAAAAATGATAAGATCCAATCCTGAAATTTTAAAGCAACCTATAGCGCTTCGGGGAGATGATACCGTTCTTGTTCTTACACCAACAGATATTCTCAAATTATAAAACCGTTTCAGTTAAAGATTTTAATGAAACAGTTAAATCCTATGCATTCATTTTGGAAAATATTACTCTCTAGATCATATTCTTTAGATTTTTTGATAGATTTCCCCTAATGTCCTGAAGTTCTCCGGCAGAAACATATTTTCGCAAGGCAAAAAATGTAGTATTTATATAGTGCTCTGCAAGTTCATCAGAAACAAAATCATAGTTTGAGGTAAACCCGTCAAAGCTTCTTACCAAATCTACAAATTGGGGCATATGTTTCACCTTGGTTTTGTTTTTATTGGTCGTCCATCCATTAACGTAGACTGCCTTAAGGAACATTGGAAATTGTGAAATTAATTGCAAAGATTCCTCCACTGAAATTATTTCCCGTAAGCCGTGTAAAACTGCGGATAGAATACGTGCGGCTTTCTCCGGATCTTCTGTCAAATCTATTTGTTCAGCATATTCTTTTAAAAAGCTATTTGCTTCTGCTGCATATTGATTGAAATTAAGTGCCATAATTGAAAGGTTTTAGTTATCGAAAATCTTAGGTTTATTTCCTCTTTGAATTCTGTGTTTTACGCGTTTTGGTTTTGAAAGAATAGTGTCTGTTTTTTCTGGGGAATGCTCTTTTACATCGCGTTCCATAATTAAACGGGCCATGAGATAACAAACGGTGGATTCTGCTCCCTGGTTGAGGTTTACATTTTCCTTTTCAAGCCCGTCTCCACAACCTCCGGTTAAAGGATTGTAAACAATCTGAGATAAGTGATTATCACCTAAAAACCAGCCAAAAGCTTTTTGCATCATACTTTTATAATGTGGAATATTAAAGGTTCTATAGAAAATATCCAGAGTATAGATAAGGCAAAAAACATCAATGGGTTGCTCCCCGTATCTGTTGGGTTCTGATCCTTTTTGATACCATCCCCTATTGGAAATCACTCTCAACTGCCCGTCTACAAACATTTTTGAGAGTAAAAAATCAAAAGTTTGCAGAGCCGCTCTCTTATAGGATTCTTTGCCAGTAGATAAATAGGCATAGAGCATTGCTTCCGGCAAGATGCTGTTTGCATAGGTCATGTATTCCTCAAACCATTCCCAGTTTTTTTCCCGGTTAATGTCATAACGGGTAATAAGATTTTTTGCCAGATTTTTTATATTGATCCTAACATGATTTTCCGGAATGGAAATTTGGTAATTATATAAACCTTTTATAGTATAACCTATAGATCTTGGGGATAGGACTCCCTTAATCCATTGAGAACATTTTAGAAAGCAGGCTAAGGCCTTCTTTCCAATTTTATCTGGTAAAATATCCTTCAAGGAAATAACCATTCCTAAAGCCCAGACTGCCCTTGAATTGGAATCTTCCAGATTTACATAATCATTTTTGATGTGTACATTGTCATTTTTATCAATATAGTTAACAAATGTGCCCTGAGGCATCTGGCAGCGTTCAATGAAGTCCAGGTAAATTCCTATATATTTTAAATCTTCTTCACTTTTAAATAACTGGTAATGCATGCAGATTGCGATCAAAGCGCGAGCATTATCGTCTAATGTATAACCAGAGTTGAGATTCGGAATTTCTATTTTTGAGAACTGAATGATCCCCCTGTTAGTTGTAAGGGCTTTAAAATGGTCAATTTTGATTTCAGGGTAATCAAATTTGATGGGTAGAGATGACTTTAGAATTTTATGGTAAAGAAAGCTGTGTTTAACAGCGGAATTCTCCCAGGAATATGCATTTGCCTTTTGAAATGCATTGAAACTCATGAATTTTCTCAGTTTTTGGTTTGAAAGTAACTCAATGCAATTTTTTGCCAGCTTTGCAGAATCTCCAATATTGATAATATAACCAGCATCCCGAGTAAGGATTTCCCTTGTGTGGGGAATTGAGGTTGCAATTATTGGACAGGCGCTACTCATGGCATAGGCAAAAGTGCCGCTTACGGCCTGGTTGGGGTCTTTTGAGGTAAATAAATAGATATCTGTTGCCGCAAGGAGTTCTAAAAGTTCCGATAAATTTAAATAACGGTTAATGAAAATTACATTTTTGGAAATTTTCAATTCATCTACCAACCCTAACAAATAGTTGCGATACTCATCAACATTATTCTTAATGTTTTTTGGGTGGGATTTTCCGATAACCAGATAAAGAACTTCCGGGCGGTGCCTGATTATCTCAGGCAATGCTTTTAAGGCTGTTTCTATGCTTTTCCCCGGGCCTAACAACCCAAAAGTAGAAAGGACCATTCGCCCTTTAAAGCCTTTTTTTTCTTTCGAATTATCGGTGTCTGCCCATCTCACAAGATGGGTTCCGTGAGGAATATATTCAATTTTTTGTGAATCTATTTGATATTCTTCTTCCAGGATCTTCATTGAAGAACGGGTCATCACAATAATAGAAGCGGCGTAAAATGCCAGTTCCTTTACTACTGCTTTAAATTCTTCATTAGGATTGGATAAAACCGAGTGGAATGTAAAAACTACGGGGATATTTATCACTTTCAGAAAATCGATTAAGTAGTTTCCATAAGAGCCTCCAAACAAACCGAATTCATGCTGGATATGGACTAATTTTATTGTGCTGTCCAGATTTACTTCCCGGGCAATTTTTGTATACTCTTTACGCACATCAGGATTCAGTATATATTCAGAGGTAGAGCCGGTTTGGTCTCCCCTTTTTAAATCGCATTGAATACAGGTAAAGGTCCGGCTAAATCCTTCGGAAATAGCGTTGAGTATGTCGGTAGTATAAGTCGCAATTCCACACTCTGTTGGTGGGAAACTTGACATAAGCAGGATTTTGGAGTCTGAGTGCCTGTTGTTCATTTTTTCTGGTGTTTAAGTTCATTTAACAAAGCGCTGATTGACATTGAGACAACAGCGGTGGAGAGGTAGGCAGCTCCGTAATAGATATAAATTCATCGTCAAAAAGGGCGTTTCCTGACGGGAATACAATATTGTTGACTACTCCCGCTTTTTCATAGGGCTCAGTTGGTTCAAATAAGGGCTTTTTAAGGTGAGCCAATACTTTACAAGGATCGTCAATGTCCAATAGAGCCGCGGCAGCGTGGTATATAAGGCCATCAGATGAAGTTTGTGCGGCATATTCATCGTAGGTGAATTTGGGGGTAATAATTCCTTTTCTCTCAAAAGTTTTCAGGTCTTTTGAAATAGCATACGCGCCAAATACATTGACCCCATCAAAAGCCGAATAGCTCAAATAATAAGTGTCCTCTATTTTTGTGATCCTCGGGTCTTCGGTTCCTTTAAATTCCTGACTGGTTCCAGAGGAAAAAATAGGATGTGTACTTCTCTCGATCACATCTAAAGGACCTTTT
>JBDNHN010000200.1:0-5642 GCA_041688725.1 Gillisia sp. | reverse complement strand
CTATTGAGGTAAATCCTTTGAGATTTGGAGGGTTTTGCACTACCGGAGATTTATCCTGGTATGCTTACGGGATCAATTCCTATGAAGCTTTTTTTGAATCCAAAAAGCCGGATTGGGAGAAGATCTTCGAAACCAGAAAAGGAAAAAAGTACAGCATTATTGTTTTGAATAATAATTCGGGATTTGAAGAATGTGACATAGAGTCTTTTGATTATGTAAAATTATTAATGGATTTTGAAAAATCCCTGGATCTAAGAAAGATTAAATTGAATGAATATCCAGTTTTTGGATTTTTGTTTACAGAAACAAAATATGGAAACGAGAAGGAACTTATGGAAATTCTCGGTTCCGACCTAAAAAAATACATCAGGCTTAAAACAGCGAATGCTGAGATTAAATAAAAACAGAACCATACCGGAGCAATAGAAATAGGATTTTAGAACCTAATAATATTTTCATATTTTTATAAAAAAATCATTTTACAGAAATATTCAGAATTATAAAAAACAACGAAATCATGTCAGAGAAAAAACAAACAATTAATGAAAATTTCATCTCACAGGCCAATAATCTGGAAAGCCTTATGGATTATCAAACAGATTCTGTAGTTAGCAAAACCATCATAGGTAAAAAAGCCGGTACGGTTACTATGTTTGCTTTTGATAAAGATCAGGGTTTAAGTGAGCACACGGCTCCCTATGACGCCATGGTTTATATGGTGGATGGAGAAGCGCAAATTACAATTTCGGGCAAGGCTATCATTGTTAAAAAGGGTGAGATGGTTATATTACCTGCAAACGAGCCTCACGCACTTGAAGCACTAAGCAAATATAAAATGCTTCTGATAATGATAAAATCTGAATAGGAGAGTAGGTACCTAAGGCAATTTTTAAAAAAAAGTTTATGAAAAGGACATTGGCATTTGATGTTTATGGGACAATAATAAATAGCTCAGGAGTTTATGATCTGTTGGTGACATTTATGGATAAAAACGCAAAACCATTTATGGATGCATGGAGAAACAAGCAACTGGAGTACTCCTTTAGAAGAGGTTTAATGAATAAATATGCCGACTTTTCTATTTGTACCAAACACGCTTTGGAATTCTGTTGTCTCGCGTTTCAGATTGAATTAAGTTCCGGTCAGAAAGATGCTCTTATGCAAGAGTATAGGGTATTGCCGGCATTTCCAGATGTTGAAGCCGGATTGCAAAGTTTAAGGGAATCTGGGTATAGAATATATGCATTTTCAAATGGCAGTGAAAGTGCCATTTCCGGGCTTTTAAAAAATGCCAATATTATGGAATATTTCCATGGAATTGTGAGTGTGGAAGATGTGAAAATGTTCAAGCCAAGCCCTTTGGTTTATGCGCATTTTAATAAAAAGACAAATTCTGCCATACCAGATTCATGGTTAATTTCAAGCAATCCTTTTGACGTAATTGGGGCGATTTCTTATGGAATGCGATCTGCCTGGGTTCAACGTTCCTCAGAGGCTGTTTTTGATCCCTGGGGGGGCGAACCCTCAATAATAATCAATAAAATTACCGATTTAAAGTTGGCACTTGAAAAATCGGATTAAAACCTTTGCAGAAAAATTTTCCAACCCAATTGAATTTGATCTCAGATTTCCATAAGCTGTAAATTTGAGATCAAATTATGAATGTCAATTTTTACTATTTTTTTATATAATGAATGTTGCGCGCAGCTAAATAACTCATAAAGTAATTAAAGCAAACTTCGTGTTTGCCTATTAATTCGGGAGGAAAAACTCCTTTTTCAGTAAATAATCCTTCTAAAAACATATTGGCGGCAGCTGCGGCTGTGTAACCTGTGGTACGTGCCATAGATGATGTTTGGGTTTCTTCGGAATATTCATCGTAGAGATCATATACCACTTCTTCTGTATTTCCTGCAGAATTTTCACCTTTTAAACTAACTCTCATAATCGTAAATTCCCTTTCTGAAGGTGCTAACTTCCATTCATTGATCAATATCTTAGAAGTGAAATCAAGAGGGGAAATCTTAATTCCGTTTATTTCTACCTCCTTAGTGCTAAAAAACCCGCTTTCTTTTAAAACCTTGATGTACTCCACGTGCCCGGGATACCGCAAGGTTTTTTCTTTCATGTTTGGGATGTGTGGCATAGTATATATAATAGACCGCAATCCATCGGTATTAAAGGACTCCAAGGTTCCCACCTTGTCAAAAGTTATGTATTCACAATCTGTAAGAGGTTCTCTCACAATGGTATTACTGTTTTCCACATAACGCGCAGACCTGGTGTATTCTTCAATGACATCAATTGGAGAAAAAGGTGCCTTGTAGCAAAAAGGCCATTTTTTTATTTGTGGCAATCCACCCACCAAACATTCAAAGTGAGAAAGTTTCATTTTTTCATTGTAGTAACCTAAAACAATATTGTCCATTCCGGGAGCCACGCCGCAATCTACAATTGCCGTCACATTTTTATCTAGTGCGAGTTGATTTAATTCCAATGAGTTTTCAGGAAAAAATGAAATGTCAACCACATTTTTTCCGGCTTCAATAATTATTTTTAAGGTGTTGAAGCCTAAAAACCCGGGAACAGCACACAGCACCAGATCAAAAGGATTAATGATTTTTTGCAGTTCTGAAGGATTAGTTACATCTGCCGGAGCAATTGTCAACTCCTCACATTTGTTTTTCACCTTTTTCAAAGTGTCCAAACTAATGTCAGAAAGTGTTACCTGATGTTTTTTTGAAAGGTCGATAGCAATTGCGCTACCCACCATTCCGGCGCCTAATACAATAATTTTGCTCATAATAAATAAGGAATTTAAATTGGAACTTTTAAGAAGAATTGAATTGATGAAAACCTATTAAGCAACAGCGGTAATTACAATCCCGGAATAAAGATCCAGGGCATTTGAGAAAGCTTTGTAATTGGGTCAGGATTCATTTTGTGAATGTACCTAATTTTCAGTAAAAAAAAGGTTTAAAAAAAAATAATCAAATTTATACGCACTAATTGACTAAAATATAGAGTTTTATGAAAATGAATTTTTCTTAAAATTGTACAATTTAATAGGGCAAGTTTTCAAAATTTTTTGGGAAAATTCTTCAAAAACTATAAGTAAAGCGACATTGGTTTAATTCCCTGTACAAGAGGACATTGTGAATATTTTTGAAAAAATAAAATCGACAAAATTAACATGATAGACAACGGTCAAAATACTGTTAAAGTCGACAAACGACAAAAATATAATTCCCAAGAATAACCCAAATACTGCTCTAATTCATTAAATAGGGTTAATTTTGCCCTGTAACAAACATAAAGTAATGTAAGAAAATTCTGTCATTTACCTCTCTTATTAATTAACTGGTAAATGTTGATGCCCAAATACTGAAGACGAAAATATTATGGGAATTAGTTTGAAGAACTGAATTACAAACTCAATAAAATTAATATGAGGTTATATATTAAATATATGGTTAGTTTGCGATGTAAAATTCTGGTGAAAGAAGAGTTGGAAAGGCTTGAGATACCATTTGGGGTTGTCGATCTGGGAATGGTTGAACTGCTTGAAGAAATATCTATTATACAGAGGAATGAACTTAAAAAAAATCTTTTAAGGTTTGGCCTAAAGTTGCACAAGGATAAAAAGAGTATCCTGATCGAAAAAATAAAAACCACAATTATTGAGATGATCCAATATGCTGATGGTTGTCCTAAAATAAATTATTCCGATTATATCAGCGAAAAATTAAACTATGATTATACCTATCTGGCCAATATATTTTCAGAAGTAAAAGGTATTACCATACAACAATATATTATCCTCAATAAAATTGAAAGGGTAAAGGAATTGCTTTTGTATGATGAACTCAATCTTACCGAGATCTCCTTTAAACTTCATTACAGCAGCGTGGCACATTTATCGGGTCAGTTTAAAAAAGTCACAGGACTTTCGCCTTCTTTTTATAAGGTACTGAAGCAAAAACGAGAGGAAACAGTGGAAATCATTTGAATAAGGGAATTGATTGTGAAGAATTGTTTTTGGTTTTCACTTCAATGTTTTCAATCATAGGCTGAATTTTCTTGAAAAATGTTGACCTGTTCAAAAAATTCATTTAGAACAAACCGGTCTGTTTTCCGTTTCCGATAATTGGAACAAAGTTCCACGCGGATAATTATCAGAAAAAAAATCCTGTTTCCTAAATCCCAGATCCATTTTTTCTCTTGTCTTCCATCATCCGACTTTTCTAAGTCCTGCAATCCAATTTATTACCTTTTTTAACTGAGTCAAGACCTAATCGCGGGGTTTTTATAGTTAAATTAACACCAAATATGTGAATTATATAAGCTTTTCCAATTGTTATGTAACGCTTTGTATCATATAGTTATGCAACTTTGTGCCGTGAAAATTCTTTCATACCTGGCCCCCACCAGTAATATTGTCAAAAAACAATTATATGAATTTAAAAAAATTACTCGCAACCTTTGCTTTTGCTCTGGTATTTTTACTTACCGGCTGTGCCAAAGATGACGTCGTTGAGATCGTTGGAGTATGTCCAATTGTATTATCAACTGTTCCCGATAATGAAGCTATTAATGTACCACTTGATCAGGTGATCACCGTAACTTTTAATGAGAATATAAATCCTGAAACAATTAATGAGGAAACTTTTACAGTAGATGGGCCTACCCAATTAGTAGGAACCGTTACGGCTTCAGGTGCCACAGCATCCTTTACACCTTCTTCAGATCTTGCACCAAACACCACCTACACAGGAATGGTGACAACATCTGTTAAAGATCCTTTGGGCAATGCGCTACAGGAAAATTATGTGTGGACATTTAAAACTATCCCAGAAGTATCATTATCTGCAAGCCCGGAAGACGGAGGAACGCTTATTGGAGCAGGTACTTTTGCTGATGGATCTATAGTTACAGTAGCTGCAAAACCTAATGAAGGTTTTACATTTACTAACTGGACAAAAGGTGAAACGGTGGTTTCAACCAGTTCAAGCTATCAGTTTGAAATGGATGGGAATACTGCGTTATTAGCAAACTTCACAGCTGTTACAGCAGGAAATTTTACGGTTAATCTATCGTCACTTCCAATTGCAGGCGGAACTACATCCGGATCGGGACAATTTAGTGTAAATTCAACAGTAACTGTTGCAGCATTGCCAAATCCTGGATATGTTTTTGTTAACTGGACAGAAGGTGAAACTATCGCTTCTACCAGTTCAAGCTATCAATTTGTATTGACTGCAAACAGAACCTTGGTTGCAAATTATAGTCTTGTACTTGAAAATCAATTTGCTGTAATTTTATCGGCTAATCCTGCTGCAGGCGGATTGACAAACGGATCTGGTTCATTTGATGCTGAAGAAAACGTAACTGTAACAGCAACCCCGAATAATGGATATGCATTTGTTAACTGGACAGTAAACGAAGTGGAAGTATCAATCAATTCAAGTTATACATTTGCAATAACTGCAAACACCAACTTAGTTGCCAATTTTGAAGTTAGAACCTACACATTAAATGTAACTGCGCAAAATGGAAGTGTTGCAAAAAATCCGAATGAGCCAAATTACAATAGCGGCGCTGAAGTAGTTCTTACTGCAACCCCTGCAACCGGATATGAATTT
>JBDNHN010000199.1:0-3982 GCA_041688725.1 Gillisia sp. | reverse complement strand
TTTAATGAAAGTAGCCCTAATGAAATAGGTGGATTATGGCTCGAAAAAAACATACTGAAAATAAATAACGCCTTCAATGGCGAGGAAACCGGAGATTCTGAAGAAAATGGAATTAGTGAGCTAATAACCGATTGTATTCAGGACATTATTGACAATTCCAATACTAGGGAAAACTCAAGAGGTGGTTTAGGTATTTCAATAAGTCGAATAAATTCTTATAAAAATCTGCTTAAAATAATCCAGAAGTATCAAGGTAGAAAAAAATTTATAGTTAAAGATGTGGACATAAAATTTGGAAGGGATTTTCTTTCCTGGATGCTTAACAAAAGGAATTACTCGGAAAGCTACGCCAAGAAAAAAATAGATGATTTAAAAACGGTCTGTGCAGATGCGCAAATAAGAGGTATTCAAGTTAGTAATCAACTTCGAAAAGTCAAGGGAGGAAAAACTAAAAATGAATGTGTGATATATCTATCTCCTGAAGAACTTAATATAATTAATGAAAAGACCTACGAGTCGAATACCTTGGAAAATGCAAAAAAATGGCTCCTTCTGGGGTGTAATATTGGACAGCGAGGAAATGATTTATTAAAATTAACCGAAGAAAATTTTGTTTCCAGGAATGGACTTGAACTAATTGAATTAACCCAACAAAAAACAGGAAAGCAAGTTTCCATTCCTGTTCTTCCAACTACAAAAGAAATATTAAAAGAAGGTTTACCAACACCAATCAGTATTCAAAAATTTAACACCTACCTTAAATTACTATGCGAACAGGCAGGTATTGCTGATTTGATTTACGCCAGTAAAATTACCATGGTCAATAAAAAAGGTGAGGTAATTTCTAAAGACTCTAAAGGAAATTATAAAGAGAAAGGTGAAAAAAGAAAAGTATTTGACACCTATCTAAAACACGAAATTATTAGCTCTCACGTATGTAGGCGTTCGTTTGCCACTAATCAGTACGGTATTTTACCTACTCCACTTATAATGCAAATAACAGCACATGGAACTGAAAAAATGTTTCTTCAATATATTGGGAAAAGTTCCTATGATTATGCTCAACAAATAGCGAACTTTTACTCTAAACAAGCGGAAACAGAAACTAAATGAAAGGCAAACCCATAAAATCTTTTCATGTACTTACATGTGCGCCAGGGATAAATTTCTCAACTGATAAACCTCTTATTAATGATAAACATTTAGAAGAAATATTTAAGGAGTTAAAAATTAAATTCTATGATCATAAACAATATAAATGGAGTGTCAAAAGATGTATAGAATATATTAATACATATCAGGTTTCACCGGATCATTTTGTAAACTCCTTTACTTTCTCCATAAACAGCTACCACAATTTGTCCGGGGATTTTAGTGGATATGAATCAGCTAAAAAATTCATTTACCGATTGGAGAATTCTAAAAAATTTCAATCCAAGAGATATAGTTTTACAGGTTATCCATTAAAAAAAGATGAGGATATTATTGAATTTTTGCTCCATATGAAAAATGCGAAGCGTTTTATAGATGTTTCCCATAATGAATGGATCAAGTATATTTTTGAAAATTTCAAGACGGGTTACACGTATGACACTCTTAGAAGATATTATTATGATAAAATTTAATCCGCTATTTAACACTACTTATTTGCGGATTTTAATTTAGGATTTCTAAAAAACTGCTTCCTACGCACACTTAGAAACGGATAATAACGGAAAAAAACACTTAGAAACGGATAAATTTTTTCTTAATGCTTTCCTGCTAGTTAAACGACCCTAAATGTGGTTACCAACAGGTCCATTTAAACACTTTAAGTTTGTTTCAAATAAAAAAGGCACAAGTTTACCCGGAAGTAAATCGAATGCCTTTTTGTAATGTAGGAATTACAAAAGTAAACAATTATTCTGGGTAAGCTTTAGCTAAATTCTAATTTAACCTAAATCTAAAATGAAAACAATCAACTTCATTCAAGTTACCCCTGAACAACTTCAAGAATCTATTTTACAAGGCATAAGAGACGAATTAAACGATTTCAAAAAGGAATTTCAACCCAAAAAACCTGAAGAGCTTTTAACCAGGACTGAAACTGCAAAACTTCTTAAAATAACCGTAACCACTTTGGATAGATGGACAACCCAAGGTCAACTTCAGCGTTATGGGTTAGGAAAAAAAATCTTTTACAAACGAAGCCAAGTCGAATCCTCGTTGGTAAATCTAAAATCAAATAAGACTTATTAAGCTATGAATGGATACGAATTATCCCGAACATGGTTTGATTTCTGCTTTGAAAATCCCGAAAAAATTAAACCTACCCATACAGCTATTTATCTCTTTGCAGTAGAACATTGCAATAGGTTGGGCTGGAAGAAAAAATTTGGATTACCTACCGCAGCTGCAATGGAGTGCCTGGGTATAAAAAATTATAAAACCTATATCAATTCCCTTGAAGATATAGTTGAATGGCAATTTATTGAATGGGTTGAAAAGAGCAAAAACCAATATTCTGCCAATATTATTACTTTGGCAAATTCTAACCAAGAAAGTACTAAAGCAAATACTAAAGCACTTGACAAAGCATTTCTTATTCAAGGTCAAGGCAATGCGAGTATAGATAAACCAATAAACAAAGAACAAACAAATATTGAACAATTAAACAAAAAGATTCTATCTACTATTAATATTTCAGAAGTCCCTAAAGAGTTAAAAGATTATTATCGATTAGCTGTTTTATTTAACGAACTATTTATAAAAAATTTAGAGAACAAGGGTGCCCCGATAAAAAATTTGGAAAAGGCCACTTTTGAGCAGAGTATTCCTTCAATTCGTTTAATGGTAGAAAAAGATGGAGTTAGCTTAGAACAAATTGATGCCGCTTACAATCGGCTTAACTGTGCCGAGGAAGATTTTTGGAAGGGTATTATTCTAAGTACAAAGAAACTTCGCGAAAAGATAGTTCAACTTTTAGTCCAGAATAATTATACCAAGAAAAAATTAACAGAAACAGCAATGAATCAAGCCGTCATTGATAAAGTAAAAAAATATGACTGATTTAGCTAAATCCATTCAAGTTTTTAGAGATTTGACTCAGGGTAAAACGACGGAAAAGGTAGTACACAATGTTTATCCAAGAGTTAATTGGAATAAAAAAAAGAATGAATTTGTACTCACTAAAGAAATCTTATGGAACTTATTTAAGTACCACTCACCTGCTGACTATAAAATCACCGGGGAAAATCAAAAAGTAATTTACACCGTCCTAAGGTATTTTCTAATAGACGATAATTTCAACGAATACAAACTAATAAAAACCAAACCATCCCTGGATAAAGGCCTGCTTATCTATGGGAGTTATGGAGTAGGAAAATCATTATTATTTGATATTATTTCAAAATGTGGGAAAGAATTAATGACAAAAGCAAATTGCAATAAACTTTGGTATAATTCTATTTCCGCAGGAACCTTTATTGAGGACTATATGAAAAATGCCCGCATTAAGGAAAGTAATTTTGATTTGAAGAACTATTATACCGGGAAACTATATATTGATGATCTTGGATTTGAAAACAAAGCCTTCAACAAAACAGAATTATTTGCAGAAATTTTATTTGAACGCAATCGTAGGAATGTAAAAACCCATGTCACTACAAATTTGAATCCGGCGGAATTAGTGGATAGATATGGTACAAGAATAGGTGATCGGTTACCCCAGATGTTTAATATTATATCGTGGAACGGTGAAAGTTTTAGAGAGTGATTTTAAAAAATTGAATAAACCTAAATAACGATGCCAATAAATTCCTTGCACCCCCGGAAACGGTCTCAATCATAAAGCCAGAATTCAACAAAAACAATATTACGGTGATGCTTAAAAAAAGAGGTGGTATGGAAAAGTAATTTTGATGGATAAAATGTTAATATTATCCGGGGACAGATTTATATCTTTATGAAATGGACTTAGTATTAATCTCAAAGGAAGAGTTGG
>JBDNHN010000198.1:0-5330 GCA_041688725.1 Gillisia sp. | reverse complement strand
CAAATTTGAACCAATTTTCAGCAGATCTGAATAACAGCCAAGGTCCCTTGAATTTTGTGTTGAACGATACAACTTTTGTTAAAAATCTGGATTCCACCATTCAAAATAGCGAGGATGCCAGTGCGAAATTCAATGAAATTATGGATGCCCTAAAACAAAGTTTTTTGTTTAGGGGCTATTTCAGAAAATTAGAGCGGCAAAAAGCAAAACAAGCGGACTTTGTAGAAAAAACTTAGTTAATATATTCTGTCGGAATCTGAGAAATATCATTCTTTTATTTATCTGCAGGTTTTAATTTTAAATGGGGTTTAATACCAAAATAAAACGGCATAACCGTATTTCAAGGCAAAACCACCCCAAAAATATGAATTACCGCCTATTAATATGGGATAAGTATTAACCTTTAAAAAGCAATAAAAATCTTCAGATGAAAAAAATTATTTATACTACCGATTATTCTGACAATTCGGTTTCAGCCTTAAAATATACCTATGCCCTTAGCAAGTTATTGCAAGCCGATGTAATTGTACTTCATATTTTTAAAAAACAACCAGAACCAGAAACTGAATTGATTTCAGAAGAAAAACAAATTATTCAACATCATAAAAACCGCATCCGGGATTTTTGCAGCTTACACCTAAAACAGGATTTTGACCATTTAAATTTCTCTGCAGCAGCTGTTAAGGGAACAGATGTGAGCCAGGAAATTTTGCGCTTTGTGAGGGACCTTAATGTATGCATGCTTGTCATGGGCGCTTGTGGAACAGGAAATTTAAAGGATTTATTCCTGAGCAGTACAAGCACCAAAATGCTTTCAATTTCGCCTTTTCCCCTATTGATAGTACCCACAGGTTTTGTATTTAAAAAACTTGAAAAAATAATGTATACAAGTGATTTACAACTAAAAGACATTTACAATATTGGTGAATTGGTCAAAATAGTAAATCCCCTCAATACTAAAATTATTATTATACATGTCAGTAAAGAGGATAATTTGATGAGTAAAAACCTTTTAGAGTGGTTCAAGAAATCTTTATCAGAAAAAGTTAATTACCAAAATATTGAAATTGAAACTATTTTTTCTGAAGATATCTTTGAAACCCTGACGTTATCCATTGATGAATATGAAGCAGATATGGTGGCTATGATGGAGCGAAAACACAAACCTGAAATTAACTATTTATTGTATCGGGATTTAGTAAAACGTATGCAATCTTCCCTCAAAGTACCATTATTGGGTTTCAACGAAACCTCCTGAACAATCCGGTGTAACCCACTACTGAAAATTATTCTATGCTGATTTCAACCTTAGGAAATACTTGTAAATCTCAAACCAAATAACACAGCAAAAACCAACCCCTGCAGCAGCGGAGATTTGAAAAACAGATAACATTTGTAATTTGAAAAATACGGCAAGATCGGGTTGATAGATCATCAATAACAGCAGTAAGAAACTAATTAGAATTATCATCCAAATAAGCGGATTTTTATATTTAAAAGTACTCCATACCGAAAAGTAAAACGATCTGTTTACCAGGGTTAAAAAAATATTTGCAATTATAAGAGTACTAAAAACCATAGTTCTGGTAAGGGCTTCGCCGTAATTATTTTGAACTGAATATTGATATATAAATAGGCAACCCAAAGTAATTATTAAACCCTGAATAATACTAATGGATAATTCTTTCCATCTTAAAAAGGTTTCTTTTATTTCCCGTGGAGGTTTTTGCATACTATTCTTTTCCAAAGGTTCATTTTCGTAAATAATGGAACAGGTTGGCCCCATTATCAATTCCAAAAAAATAACATGTATGGGAGAGAATATTACCGGATATATCCATCCTAAAATTACAGGAAGAGCAACAGTTAAAATAATGGGAATGTGAATGGAAATTACATACTGAATGGCCTTTTTAAGATTGAAATAAATTTTTCTCCCCATCGCGACCCCGTCTACCATCTTCCCGAAATCGTCATCAGACAATATTAATGAAGATGCTTCCTTTGCAATATCCGAACCTCTTTTCCCCATTGCAATTCCAATATTAGAAGCCTTAAGTGCCGGAGCATCATTCACCCCATCTCCTGTCATACCAACTATTTCTCCCTGACTTTTAAGACTATTGACGATTTTAAGTTTTACCTCCGGAAAAACCCTTGTAAAGATATTGGTTTGTATCACTTTTTGGTTAAATTCATCATCAGAAAGCTGCATTAATTCTTCTCCTGTAATGGATGTATCTCCACCTTTAAAATCTATCTGATTAGCTATGGACAAGGTGGTTAATACGTTATCCCCAGTTATAATTTTAATCTTTATTCCGGCCTCATAAAGTTGTTTGAAAGTCGTACTGATGTTTTTCTTGGGAGGATCATAAAAACCGAGCAATCCCAAAAATTTGAATTTAAATTCTTCCTGATTTTCCGGGAAATTTTCTCCCTCAAATTTGGACAGCCCTACTCCCAATATTCGTAAACCTTCGCCTGCAAGCTGAGATACGGTTTTTTGGGCCTCTTTTTTTTCTTCAGAAGTTAAATTAGAATGTTCTATAATTGCTTCAGGAGCACCTTTTACCGCGATGATACGGTGTCCATCTTCATTTACAAAAATGTGGGTCATCATGGGCGGCTTCCCGGCTAACGGATACTCATGGATCATTTTATAATCCGGGCGCTCATCCTTTTCTGCAACTTTCTCGTAGATCTTGTGCAAGGCTTTTTCCATGGGATCAAAAGGTACACACTCACTAGCCCACATAGCTGTAGAAATAATATGAATAAATTCTGGTGAATACCAGCTTTTATTCTCTCCTATGGATTTCGACTTAAAACTGTAAATTTTAAAAAGTTCCATTTTGTTTTGAGTGATGGTCCCTGTTTTATCTGTACATAAAATGCTAGTCGCACCCAAAGTTTCAATGGTTTGTGTTTGTTTTACAATTATTCCCAATTTCATCAGGCGATAGGATCCCAATGCCATAAAGGTGGCAAAGGCTACCGGGATTTCTTCCGGAAGAACAGACATTGCAATGGTTAGACCTTTCAATAAACTATCCAACAGATTCTTTGAATTGTAAAAACTAATAGCCCAAATAATGAGAAAAACCACGAAACCCCAAAGAGCCATTTTTTTTACAAACCGGCTAATTTGATCCTGCAGCGGCGATTTTAATTTTTCTATCGCAGCTAAAGAAGTGTCAATTTTACCCAGTTTTGTATTCCTGCCTACCTGAGTTACACGAAATACGCATTGTCCTGAAACCACCGCTGTGCCACGAAAAACCGTGTTATCTTCGGTTTCCTTGGTGCTTTTATTTATACTGAAGGCTTCACCTGTCAGCATCGCCTCATTTACAGAAAAATCGTTGAGTTGAAGGACAACACCGTCTGCGGTAATCAATTCTCCTTCCTGAGCCACTACAATATCCCCAACCACAATTTCTTCGGAACGAATTTTAACAGATTGATTATTTCGTATTACTGTGGAAAGAGTTTGAGTATATTCTTTCAATGCATTTAAAGCTTTCCTACTTCGGGCATTTTGAAAAAATGAAATTGCAGATATGATTATAATGGCTCCCAGTAAAAACAAGCCTTCACTAAATTCTCTCAGCACAAAATAAATAGTAGAAGTGGCTAGCAATAAAAGAAACATGGGCTCAAGGACAATCTCTTTCAAAATAAACCAGAAATAACCGGAATTTTGATCTTCAATTGAATTACGCCCGTTCTTTTCCCGAGAAATAATAACTTCAGCCTCTGTGAGACCTTTAAAATTAAATGGGTTACCATTCATAGTTTTTCCGGATGTTCAAAAATTCTCAAATGCTACTCATTTGCCATCTTTTTAACCTGGGTAAATTCATAATTATTTGTTCAACTTCCCCCAGAGTAATTTCATTATGAAATGCAGCCATTTCCATTAGTTTTACCTGCATCCCATGTAAGCTGAGGGAATGGTCCAAAAACTGCCCATTTTGATAACAGTTTGTGCAATAATCATCACTTTTGGAATTATCCCGATTGGTTCCCTTGTATTCTTCCAAAATAGGGAAGCCACAACTTTGACATAAATTTGGTTTCATATGTAGATTCTTATTGTTTTTTATAGGTCATATGTAATTTGCATAGCTTCATCGGTGTTTTTATCGTGTTTCCGTTATGCTTATTTCATAAGCAAAGGTTTAGATAATGGATTTTAATTTTGACAGCATGATAAGTTCCGATTTATTTATACCAGCAAAGGAGGCTGCAATTGCATCAGCTGTTTTCAAAATCAGTTTATTAATATTGGTGTTAAAGAGTTTTTCATGTTCCTTCTTAAAATCACTGAATTCCTCAAAAGCAAGAAATGCATCCGGTTGATTTTCCTCTAGCCAATCAAAAATAATTTCAATTTGATATGCGGCATCAGTGCCAAATTCGTCTTGGTAATCATCAATAGAAACCCATTCCTGTTCTACAATGTTTTTTAAAGTATCAATTTCCTTCATTTTCACAACTTTGTCAGATGCCGCAACGGCATAAAATATTTTTCCCAGATTCTGATAAAATTTTTGGGAAAATCCAGGGTGAGTTGAGTTATTCATTTTTAATAAAAATTACATAATATAAAACTAAAGGTAGCTGGAAGGAGCAAGAAATAATATGACATATATCACCTTTTTAGGCAATTAATGGATTAAAAAATGTTCAATATTTTCAAAACAACTATTTAAAAAATTATCCTGAGAGCCTAAAACACTTGGTTTTACTGATGAAATCCTGAACTATTATTTAATGATTTTTTATTATAAAATTTAGGTAATTAAATATTGTAAGTTGTATATTTATCATATCAATAAGATAAGTTTTTATTGCCCCACCACTCCCCCACAAAATTTTGTTTTCAGCAATAATTGTATTGCTAATCTCTATCCCCCCAAAGGATTTCAATTTTATATAGTAAAACCTAACCCCCCAACCTGTTAGGAAATTTTAATACGTATTCCTTTGAAATAAGATATTTTGACTAATCTATTAATTGGTGAAATATGAAAACTGTACTGCTCATAGAAGACGATTTGACCTTATTGGCTAATACCAAAGAACTTTTGGAATTATACGATTATAAGGTATGGTATGCTGAAAACGGGGAAATTGGGGTGAACCTGGCCTTACAAACCAATCCGGACATTATAATTTGTGATATTATGATGCCTGTATTGGATGGATATGGAGTTTTTGAGAAATTAAATCAAAACAAAGCAACCCGTTGTATCCCATTTATATTTTTGTCTTGCAAAACTGAAATCGATGATGTGAGAAAAGGCATGAACCTTGGAGAAGAT
>JBDNHN010000197.1:0-9889 GCA_041688725.1 Gillisia sp. | reverse complement strand
TGTTTTTCGCTGATGTCAATGCTGATAATCCATTGGTTAAAGCTGTTCACAAAAACATCCAGGACCAAAAGGATCAACTGGAAGTATGGAAAGAAAAGCTCGAGAAAATTAAATCAATTTATTAGGAGGGAATAATTCGGGTCAACACTTAATTTCACGACTAGGCTTTGCGCGCGGTTCCCACACAGGTTATCCGCCTCGGCAATTTATGAGAATGAATTAAAAAAAATGATTCTCAAACCGGGAAAAATGATAAAGCTCTAATGTTGAATTAAAAACCCTTCGGTAATTTCAAACTTTGGAAGGATTAAAAAAACCCATTCCATTGCCCCTGACTAAATTCAGGGGCAATGGAATGGGTTTTTTATTTCAAGAACATTTGTTGTGGACGAAGCATAAATGAAGTGCTTCTTTTTCTTACTCTTTACTAAATCAAAATGATCCAACAGAAACTGTTGTAATTCCAAGCCTTATTAAATCCAGGTGATTATTCAATATGATTTTTAGGTAATATCATAACAGTAATTCAATTACTCCAAAACTTTTGGGATTGATCCTAATTTAGTGTCATGTCAAGCTAAAACCTACGCATAATCCAATGCATCTTTTGCACGGTGCCTTCGTTAAAAAATAATTCCGTAGCTACGGCTATGCAATGATTTTTTGCCTAGGCACTGCACAAAATCTACGATTGCCTTATGTGTCATTTCAGCTTTGACAGAACACTAGAATTTAGGAGGAATTAGAAAAAAATTAATTGAAACCGGAACCTATATTTTTCCAATATGTTTTTCAACCATTTGAATATATTTATTCCTGGCTTCTAGTTGGCTTAAATTTTCAACCTGCAAAAGTGCGTTAGCTTTAAATCCGCTTCGCAAGTCTTCATTATTTGTGGTAGAATAAAATCCGTTTTTTTGTGTGGCACGTTTATAATAGGCATAAAAGTGTAGCATAATATCCGGAGGGAATTTTAAAGAAGTATTGTTCGCCATTTCGTAGGCTTTCAAAAATTTTATATCTGTTATTTTTGTCATTTTGAGCTTATTCAATATTGGCGATTACACTTTTTCCGCCAATAACCTTATCGTTTAATTTTACCGTGATATTGGTGTTTAAAGGTAAATACACATCTACTCGTGATCCAAATTTTATAAAACCACTATCGCTTCCCTGTAGGACTTCCTTGCCTTCTTCGGCGTAATTTACAATGCGTTTTGCCATGGCGCCCGCAACTTGTCTGTAAAGCACTTCTCCAATAATGGGATTTTCCACAACAACTGTAGTTCGTTCGTTTTCTTCGCTCGATTTTGGATGCCAGGCTACCAAAAATTTTCCAGGGTGATATTTGCTGTATTTTACGGTTCCTCCAATTGGATAACGTGTTACGTGTACATTTATTGGAGACATGAAAATAGATATCTGTAATCGTTTATCCTTAAAATATTCCTTTTCAAATACTTCTTCTATTACTACAACCTTGCCGTCTACCGGTGCCGAAACCGCCACATTATTCATTTGAATAAGGCGCTTTGGATTTCTGAAAAACTGAAGAATCAGCAAAAAGATACCAATGCTAATTGCCAGAATAGAGAATTTCACCCAGTAGGTGTTAACAAATAAATAAGTCATTGTATTCACAGCGATTAAAAAAATCCCTGTAAATAAGATTGTTTTGTGTCCTTCTTTATGAAACATAGTTCAATATCAATAAATAAGCATATACAAACGGACTTGAAAAGATTATACTGTCCAGCCTGTCAAAGAGTCCACCGTGTCCCGGCATAAGTTTACCGCTGTCTTTTACTCCTGCCTGACGTTTAAATTTGGATTGGATTAAATCTCCAAGTGTGCCAAAAATACTCAATATCATCGCCATTCCCAACCAGGATTGAAAATTGAGAGAATCGGTAATATTTAGATAATGGGTAATAAAGTAATAAATGAAATATCCGGCTATACAGCTAAATATCATTCCTCCAATAAATCCTTCAATGGTTTTATTTGGGGATATTTGCTTGTAGAGCTTCTTTTTCCCGAAATTTTTACCAACTATATATGCAAAGGTATCATTGGTCCAGATCAATACAAACACACCTACGATAAGCTCCGGCCTAAACGTTCCGGAATAGGTTGGAATAAGGGTTAAAAATACCATGGACGATATTAGATAAAATATCAGGATGATATATTTCTTTTTTTCAAAAACGGGAATTTTTTTAATGAAGAGCAAATCTTTAGCCAGGAATAAGTTTACAAAAATGGTAATGCATAACAATACCAGGGTGGCATTAGCATCAAATTTTATATAACTGAAAAGTATAAAAAATAATGCGTGAACTGCATAAAGTGCATAACTTTTTAAACGCAATAGTTTTTCGAGTTCAAGGAGGCAAACAAAACCAATGAGAAAAAAAAGTGAAATAAAAATAAATTCGGAAGAGAGAATTGAAACCACAAGAATGGAGATATACAATAATCCTGATATTGCCCTAATAATAGATTCCCTCATATTTTATAAATCTTCCAGAAGTAGCAAATATAGGTTTTTTGTACTACTTCCGTAACTCATAAAATCACCTTCTTTCTGGGTTTCAAAACTTTTGATTGTGGTGATATTAGAAGGAATCCGTGCTTTGTTTTTAAATTTAATTCCCCTGAGGCCTTCTCCAATGGTTTCCACCAATTGACTTGTAGATGCTATTATGATAAAATTGTAAGGTAATTCGCTTAATCTTTTTTCTTTAATCTGATTAGATGAAATTAAAATTGAGCCATCGTTTGCAATTAAAAACTCACAGGTCGATAGAAAGAATGATGCATCTCCAGATTTGTTAAATTCCAGGTTAAAGTGATTAAATTTGCTTTGAATATTTGGATCCAAACAACAGGTAGGTTTTTCGTACCAATCATTTTCAAGTAAAATATTATCAAAGGCATTAAATATTTCCTTCTCATTCTCACAATATAAAAATTTCCCGCCATTGTTTTTGAAATTGAGCATAAACCGCTCATCAGTTGGAAGATTAACATCGGGCATATATTTGCTACGGTCAGCCTTATCAGGGATGTCCTTATCTTTGTCTGATTTAGATTTAGGGTTTAGAAAATTTCTAAATAGACTCATAATGAGATTTAGGGGGTTTATATGGCACAGATTAAACCAAAGGTAAAAAATCTTAATTTAACACTAGATCAAATTAAGATTTTTTCCAATAAATTATCAAGTTATTTATTAACCGAATTATCTTCAGTTATTTCACTATCCTCAATGTTTTCAGAAGAAGTTGGAGTTTCAATATTCTTATTTGTGATTAATGGAACATCTTCTTCTTTTTTATCAAAAGGACGGTCGCCAAAGATTTTCTGCAAATCGTCTTTAAAGATTACTTCTTTTTCCAAAAGAATATCTGCCAATTGGGTTAATTTATCTTTATTGACTTCCAGAAGGTCAATTGCTCTTTTATATTGAGATTCAATTAAAGTTGAAATTTCCTTGTCTATAAGTTCGGCAGTCTTTTCACTATAAGGCTTGGTGAAATTATATTCATTTTGTCCAGAAGAATCGTAAAAGGTCAAATTCCCAAGCTTTTCATTCAGGCCATAAATGGTAACCATAGCTCTTGCCTGTTTGGTTACTTTTTCCAAATCGCTTAAAGCACCAGTAGAAATTTTGTTGAAAATCACCTTTTCTGCAGCCCTGCCACCCAATGTGGCACACATTTCATCCAACATTTGTTCTGGATGTACAATAAGTCTTTCTTCTGGTAAATACCAGGCAGCACCTAGGGATTGTCCACGGGGAACAATAGTAACTTTTACCAGGGGAGCAGCGTGTTCCAGCATCCAGCTAGCCGTAGCATGTCCTGCTTCGTGAAAGGCGATAGCTTTCTTGTCAGCAGGAGTTACGATCTTATTTTTCTTTTCCAGACCGCCTACAATCCTGTCTACTGCATCCAGAAAATCCTGTTTTCCAACTGCAGTATGTTCGTTACGAGCAGCAATTAAGGCAGCTTCGTTACAAACATTGGCAATATCTGCACCGGAAAATCCGGGGGTTTGTTTGGCGAGAAATTCAACATCCAGCTCATCAGCTATTTTTTTAAGCGGACGAAGGTGTACTTCAAATATTTCTTTTCGCTCCCTGACATCCGGAAGATCTACAAAAATCTGGCGGTCAAAACGTCCGGCGCGCATTAGTGCCTTATCCAGGACATCTGCCCGGTTGGTAGCGCCAAGAACAATTACATTGGAATTGGTGCCAAAGCCATCCATTTCCGTAAGCAACTGGTTTAAGGTGTTCTCTCGTTCATCATTGGATCCGGACATATTACTTTTTCCCCTGGCACGACCAATTGCGTCTATTTCATCAATAAAAATGATGGAAGGTGATTTTTCCTTAGCTTGTTTGAACAGGTCACGAACTCTTGAAGCTCCCACCCCTACAAACATCTCAACAAAGTCTGATCCGGAAAGCGAAAAGAAAGGAACTTTTGCTTCTCCTGCAACGGCCTTTGCCAATAAGGTTTTACCTGTTCCTGGAGGTCCTACCAATAAAGCGCCTTTAGGGATTTGTCCCCCCAAAGCCGTGTATTTTTCCGGTGTTTTTAAAAAGTCGACAATTTCCTGAATTTCTTCCTTGGCACCTTCCATTCCGGCAACATCTTTAAAAGAGGTTTTAACCTCGGTGTTTTCATCAAATAATTTTGCTTTTGACTTTCCGATATTGAAAATCTGGCTTCCTGGACCTCCACCACCTCCGGCGCTCATTTTTTTCATTATAAATATCCAAATACCTATAATTAATATGAAGGGAAGAAGGGTGAGAAGGATATCCCCCCACACATTGGATTGAGTGCTATAAGTGACAATAGTATCTAGATTGTATTCAGTTTTTATATCTTGAATTTTATTCTCAAAATTCTGAAGATCCCCAAATTCAAAAGTGTATGCAGGGGTTTCACCCGAAGCAAAAAGTTCACTGTCTTGGGATTTCTTATGAACCTCCTTCGCTTTAGCTTCTTCGCTTAAAAATACTTGGGCTTGATTTCGGTTGACGATTACTACCTTGTCAACATCACCGTTTTTAAGGTAAGTTTCAAATTCTGCCGGATTTGTTTTAGCCGGTTCATTGAATCCTCCGCCGCCAAAGAAATTAATTCCTAAAAATATTACGATTATAGCACCATAAATCCAGTATGCGCTAAATTTAGGTTTTTTAGGTTCTAATTTTTTATTTGGTGTTTTATTTGCCATTCTTGCTTAATTAATTTTAATAATTTGTTTCAATTGAAGTGGTTATGGCATCTCCCCATAAGCCTTCAATGTCATAATACTCTCTGATGTGTTTTTGAAATACATGGACCACTACGGTTACATAATCCATCAAAACCCATTCGGCATTTTCGCTGCCTTCAATGTGCCAAGGCTTATCCTTAATTGATTTGCTAACAATTTTTTGTATAGAACTTACAATGGCATTTACCTGTGCATTTGATGTTCCATTACAGATTATATAATAATCACAAACCGTGTTTTCAATTTTCCTTAAGTCGAGAATATCAATGTTATTTCCTTTAACTTCTTCAATTCCTTTAATAATATGAGATATAAGTTGATCGTTGTTCGTTTCTTTATTAACCATTAAATTTATTTCTTTGTGCAAAGTTATTACTTTTTAGTCTTTTCAGCATCTGTTAACATAACAATTAACGCCTTTATTTAGTACTTATAATATATGCTTATTATCAAAGTTAGTGCCACCGCTTCTACCAATTCATTTGCCAGGGAATGGTGCCAATCCAACAAAAATTTATCTCCAACCTGTATTCAGGCATTAGATCAAATTTCCGGAAGAGGACAAAGAGGGACGAGCTGGCTTTCCAATGTGGGTGAAAACCTCACTTTCAGCGTTATTTATCCAAATCCGGAGGTTTCCGTTCAATCTCAATTCGTGTTAAGCGCAGGAGTGGGTCTGGCCTTATTGGATGCTTTAAATGAATTGAAAATTAACAATTTGACGCTGAAATGGCCTAACGACATTATGGCAGCAAATTTTAAAATTGGTGGAATCTTAATTGAAAACATCCTCAATACCGGCAAAATTGGAAACACCATCATTGGGGTGGGCCTTAATGTGAACCAACTTGATTTTCCGGGATTGCCAAAAGCAGCATCCCTGAAATCATTGTCTGGACGTGATTTTGATACAGAAACTGTTCTGGAACGTATTTTAGAGCACCTTGAAAAATTCTTGAATAGTTTAAGTAAAACTCCAGATTCCGAAATTCTTTCCAGGTATGAGAAAGAGTTATTTCGAAAAAATAAAGCCTCTACTTTTGAGTTACCTGATGGGAATTTGCTTACCGGGATTATCAAAGGAATAACTCCCACCGGTCTTTTAAAAGTACAGGTGGAAGATGATATTATTAAAATCTTTGATTTGAAACAGCTAAAATTGCTTTTTTAAACCTCAGCTATATTTTCACTTAAAGTAGTGATGAATTTTTTGAGCGGACTTTTAACCATCATTGCCATCATAGCATTAAATTTACCTTCAAACAGCAATTGTACGTCACTGCTGTCGTCACTGGAAGCTTCAATATTAGCATTAAGTGTGAAATTGAATTTTTCAGAAGTAGAACCTAATACAACCAGATCCGGTTCATGGGTTTCCTGAATTTTTAGTTCTATCTGGGGCATTCCTTTTAGGGCAAACAGAAAGGAATCAGGAGCAGTTATCTCAAATTTTTCCATGCTCTCCGGCATCAATTTCTTATAATTTTCTACCTGTGTAAGAAAATTATACATTTCTTTTTGATTCTTTTTTACGGTTACTTTTGGGCTTTCTAAATTCATTTTATGGTTTCCAGTTGCTTGGATCTTTTCGCCAGGATTTTAAAGTTTCGGCTTCAGATGCGTTAATATAATTTGATTTTACAGCGGTATCTATTAAGGGATCGTAACCGCTAAGTGTATACAGATCAATGTTGGCTTTCTTAAAATTATCTTCAGAAATCTTAAATCCGTAGGAAAAAATCGCCAGAAGGCCTTTAATAATTACATTGGCTTCCTGTAGCGCTTTAATCGCGTTTAAACTGCTGTTTCCGGTACTTATCAAATCTTCAATTACCACTACAGTTTGACCGCTTTCCAGATGGCCTTCAATTTGATTTTTCCTGCCGTGGCCTTTTGCTTCCGGACGAACGTATATAAACGGAAGATTCATATATTCTGCCACCAGCATTCCAATGCCAATTGCGCCTGTAGCTACTCCTGCAATTATGTCTGGTTTGCCATATAACTCCTCAATTTGCCGGGCAAAATTCTCCCTGACAAAATTTCTTATTGGCGGGTACGACAAAATGATCCTGTTATCACAATAAATAGGAGATTTCCATCCACTTGCCCATGTAAAAGGTTGTTGTGGTTCTAATTTAATTGCTTTAATTTGCAAAAGCAATTCGGCAGTTTTAATTGCTGTTTCTTTATTTAAAATCATACTGCAAATGTATAAAGTTTTTGTAAATGATATCCCAATAATCCTTTCAACCAAAAAAAATATTGGCGAGAACTATTCTTCCTTTCCTATTAAAAATGTAAACTTCGAAGAAATTATCGAAAAAATCAATAGCGGAGAGTCTTTATACGTCAATCTATATCACGAAAAGGAAAAAAAACTGTTGAAACATTTGCTCAAAAAATTACCGGTGGTTACTGCTGCCGGAGGAATGGTATTTAACGATAACAAGGAAATTTTATTTATTTACAGGAATAAGCGGTGGGACCTGCCAAAAGGCAAAATGGAAATAGGCGAGACCATGGAGGAATCAGCTATTAGGGAGGTTATGGAGGAAACGGGAGTTAAAGACCTTAAAATAAACCGCTTTCTACGAAAAACCTATCATGTTTTTAAACGCAAGGATAAGTACAGGCTGAAAGTTACCAACTGGTTTGAAATGCACACTTCCTATGACGGAGAATTAATTCCTGAAAAAGCCGAAGGGATTAAAAAGGTAAAATGGAAAAATTTTGCAAAAACACAAAAAGCGCTTACAAAGTCTTATGCAAACATTAAACTTCTTTTCCCAAAGGAATATTTAACGACCCACCCTAAAGACAGGGTAGTTTAAATGTGCGCTTTCGTAATATTTAGATTGTTTGTGAAGCCATTCTAATTGTGCCTCCGGATCCTTCAAAAATTCACGGTCGGAATTCTTTTTTTTCTGAAATTCTTCATTTAAAGCAGGATCCTCTTCCAACATTTTTTTTGCCAAATCCTCAAAAACATACGAAGAAAATCCTTCCTTTTGTTGCAGAATGCTATCGAAGAAATTCCAATTAAAAAAGGAATCAGGGGTAGTAGGCTCTAAAGTTTCAATTAAATATCGTACCGCGGGCTGAAAGGTTTTTATATATAGATCGCCTTTTCTAAAATTGATGCTATCCGAGGTTTTACTCACCTTGGTATTGTTATGGGGGTAATGCCCCTCATAAGTATCTTTTCGCGTCTCAAAATCCTCTATATGATATACTTCTACAAGCAAAGTTGTATCCTGTTTAAAGGGAGTCATTTCCACATTATTGGTTTTTAAAATATCTATTACATTCCACCAGCCTTGCGGTATCACATAAGCTCTTGGGATTTCAATTTCATCTGTGGCAACATAGTTATTGTAAAAATCTATTTCTTTGGTAAATGGCTTTTCTCTATTGTATTTTAGGCGTTTTCCCCCTGTAACCTCACTTTTAAGGACCTCAGCTTCATAACCTTTAAATTTTATTTTTGAAACATTGTTACTGTCCACTTTAAAATTAACGGGGTAATAGCGTTCGGTAAGATATTTTCTTTGAGCACGTGCCCTCAGGTCTTTTATAATGACCTGATCTCTTTCTGCAATGTCAATAATTGATCTCAAAGCCCTATAGGTTCCTTCTACTCTTTTTTTGTACGGCTTTAGCATATGGGTTTCAATCAGAATCCCCAGGGTGTTCCATAATGCGGCATATCCCGTGGAATAGCGCGGAATGTCAAGAAATTGAGCAAATCCTTTTTCCGGAGGTTCATTATGAACATTTACATAAGGTGTGATTTCCCAGTCGTTTTCCCAAAGAGAAGCTTCAAGGGAAGGCATCATTTTTTGTTGAATATATTCCCCCAATTCGCCACCCAACCTATTATGCTGAGTGAAAAGATGAGTCAGGGTATATTGATAATCGGCGCCATTGCTAACGTGGGTATCTACAAAAATATCCGGTTTTACCTTTTGGAAAATCTGGGCAAAGCTCCGAGTGTCTTTGGTGTCGGCTTTAATAAAATCCCTGTTTAAGTCATAATTGCGGGCATTTCCTCTAAACCCGTATTCTTTAGGACCATTTTGGTTTGTTCTCGTGGTGGAATTTCTATTTAAAGCGCCTCCAATATTATAAACAGGTATGGTAGCTAAGATGGTTTTTTTGGGAACAGCGATGGAATCCTGGGCCAAATCCCGAAACAGCATCATGGTAGCATCAATCCCGTCACTTTCCCCGGGATGAATTCCATTATTTATTAAGATTATGGTATAATCTTCTCTTAATTTGTCAAAATCAAATTTTTCATCCGGGCTGTAAATTGCAAGATGTAAGGGTTCTCCACTATCGGTTTTTCCGTGTTCAACTAACTTAATTGTTGGAAAAGCATCGCTAAGTTGTTTGTAATAATCAATTACTTGCCAGTAAGTAGCAGTTTCTGTGCCTTCAGATTTTTCAAAAACAGTTTCAAAATCATATTCCCTGATCAATTTATATTTTGATAAATCACAAGAAGTCAAAAGTATAACAACAAGTAGTGCAGAGAAGATTTTTTTCATAAGAGCCTAACCAATTAATAATACAAACTTATCCAAAT
>JBDNHN010000196.1:0-5327 GCA_041688725.1 Gillisia sp. | reverse complement strand
GCTAATTTGAAATTCGACATTCCTTTTTTAAACTATATAGTATTTTATATCAGTATTTATGTAGATAACAACACTTCATCTTTTTATCGAGATCTAAATAAAAAGATAAATAAATATTTACCAAATCCACGAAGGATTCAATCGCTTTCAGAACTTGATAAACTATTCGAAGTAATTGAAAAATGGTCTCTAAAAAAAGGTGGTGGTGTTTTTAGAGCTCGGCGAATAGGTGATTTAAATTATATTGGCTTATTAAATTATCAAGTAGTATTAAAGCCAGAATTAAATAAACTTTTTGAAAGACTACTTTATGAATATAATATTACTATTGATGACAATGCCATCTACCCTGAACTTGCCAACAAATTATTACCATATACTACTAATCCGGCTTTACGAAATAAATTAATTAATGCAATTAAATCCTCTGTATATGCAGAATGGTTTCTGAATAGAACTTTGAGTTTTAATCATGAACTATATGGAAAATCTTACATTGGAAGTCAGATAAATGTTACACGCAAAGGCAAATTGACCTTCAAAATTAAACTAGAAAATCTATCTCTAAATTTAATATCTGATACTTTGTTATTGGAAAATGAAATACCAATAGGTTTTAACCTTCCTCAATCTGGAATTGATAATCATGGGTATTATTCGGAACCAATTAGTTTATTAAATAATCAAAAAATTTCTTTTAAGGAATATAAGTTCATTACTAGCGATGATTCCCTAGAACTTGAAACTATAAATATTAATGATGTAAACTTTTTTGTTAAAACTCCTAATGGCTATTTGCTCACTATGATACCACAATATGGTTATGACCTTTTGGTATTGGTTAGAAATAAAGATCAAATTATTAAACATTGGGAAAGATGGTCATCAAATCCTAATAATATTGAACAAAACACTCGAATTAAAAACGAGGAAAATTTATTAAACATATTTGATGATAGATATGTGTTTTATTCAGCAAACAACATTAAAAATGCATTTTATAAAAATGAAGACAATGTTATCTATGAAACCAAAAGTGTATCAGGTCTAAATCTTAAAAAACTTGGAGGGCTAAAAATTAATAGAAACACCTATTTAGATATTGGTTTGCCTTACTTTAGGTTAGACGATTCAGAAATTGATAGTTCAGAAATAAAAGTAAAAGTTTATAGGAATAGCGCAAAAGACAACGATATAATTGTAAAGATGTCAAAAGGTAAATTTAGATTATTTATAAATGATCAAGTTACAATTAATGAACCGTATCTAGTAATTGTCAAATTTAATTATCAAAATTCAGAAAAATCTTTTGACTTTATTATAGTCGGCTCGAAATTAAAGTCAATATCACAAAATGAATTATTCAAATTTAACACTTGGGGTGAAAAAGCTTCTAACTCGGACATTAAATATTTTCAAGGCAATAGTGTTGTAAATGGAAATAATATTCTCCTAAACACCAATAGGCATCAGTTGGCAGGATTATCAGAAACCACCTCATTTGATGACAATTATTTTATTTACCTATTAACAGGTCTTGATTATTTAATTGAGAAGGGCTTTTTAAAGAGGAGTCACATTAATAGGGCTATCGATTCTGCTTTAATATATTTAGAAAGTCAAGGTTATTCCTTGTCAGAGGAAAAGTATTCTCGAACAAATTTAATTAGTAACCTACGAGCTCTAGGATTTCTAAGTAAATTGAAAGATGAGGAAAATATAGAGAAGTATCAATTATTACCGCCTAGTTTAGTCAGAATTGAAAAAGCATTTAATGTGGGTTCTAAACAGGTTTATCAACTTTTAGGAACAAGATCAAAATTCATGATCCAGCGCTTAGTTGGATTTTGTGAAAATGAAAATATCCAAATAAAGTATAAAAGATACAATATTCAAGAAAATAATACTCTTGAAAAAGCCTTGCTGCCTGAAATTGTTTATTTAGATATTGGAGATAAACTAGATAAAATTAAAGATTTTTTTGTTGATGAGTTCGATATTCATATCCATATAGAAAGTAAATATCATATTGGGGATTCTTTGAATAAATTCATTAATTCAGTTACTGAATTTGAAACTAAATATTTGAGTAATAAAATAAATTTAGAGAATCAACCTTTAGAGAATGTTAATTCAAATTTATTTCCAAGAATAGTTGAAAGTTCTGAATTGTATAGATCTAAAGGGCAGGCATATAAAATGAGATTTATAGAAAGACGTGAAAAAGAATATTATAAGATAAAAAACATTGGCTGGTCAAAATTATATGTAGCTGCACAAACAAAGCAACCAATTTTATTAATGAGGAAACAGTATGATGGTAATGGCTATAAATTATCTCCAAACACGTATATTCCTTCAAAGTATAGATTGCCAGATATAGTATATAAGGCTTTTTGTAGCATTAATCACGGAATACCAAAAACGATGAAAATTTTCATTAAAAATGCAAATGGCATCTTTAATATAGATAATCAATCATACATGCATTTAGATTATTATAAATTTTCTGACAAGGAAGGTCGTAGAGAGGATATTATTAGAATTATCACGGGATGTGGGGATATGAATACAAGCCAAGTTAAGTTTTGCTCCGATATAAATAACAATTTAAAATTCGTGTCCTGTTCGTTGTTCAGTAATATAAAGAGTGCGGTATTAATATTCGACAATAAAGGAGTTTTTACAGCACTTATATCAAATTATAAGGAAGTGTATATTAATGTTGATAGAATTGATGAAAAAGAGATTGTTACAAAATCATGTCACTTTGATGATAAAATCTTTAATGTGCTTAAGATCAACAACGAAGAATATTCCTTAAATCAAAAAATCAGTAAAATATTAGATAAGGATTTAGCAAAATTCAGATTCGAAACACCTTATCGTAATATTACGTTTGAGATCGTTAAAATTGAAAAAATAGAAGTTAAAGAATTAAACTAAATAAGTATGACCTCCAACACTTATGAGAATTTATTAGGAATTGATCCGATAGGAGCATTTCAAAAGATTAAAGAAAATTATTTAAGGTATTTCAAAACAATGTATCGTTTTAATAATACCGATCTTGATAAAAGAAAAAATGAAGAATTAATAAAAAACTTTTCTTTATTTAGAGAACCATATCTTGAATTATTGCCGGAGTACAACACAGCTAAAGTTAATGGACAATCCATTAAATCAATAGATGAAATATCTGAACTTCTAAAAGTAGGATTTGAAAACGAGAAACTAACCACTAAATCATTTCTTGAAGATTTTATAAAACAGGGATTAATGAGTTATCCACCATATCAGCATCAAGTGGACATGTTGATTAAAGCGTTTGTAAATAAAAGAAATGTAGTAATAAACTCTGGCACAGGTTCTGGCAAAACCGAATCATTTTTACTTCCATTATTAGCTTCACTGTATAAAGAAGGAAAAAAATGGGAAGCTCCAAATTATGAAAGTGTAAATTGGTTTAATGAACAATCTTCCCAGGGTGGTTATATGCCTATTCAAAGAAATGGAGAAAATAGAAAAGCGGCAATAAGATCTCTTATTTTATATCCAATGAATGCGTTAGTAGAAGATCAAATGACCCGACTCCGTAAAACGTTAGATAGTAATGAAGTTAGATCTCATTTTGATGATAAAAATGGATTAGATGGCAATAGAATTTATTTTGGACAATATAATAGCAAGACTATTATTTCAGGTAATCACATAGGTAAAAATAGAACAAAGCGTAATACCTGCTTTAGGAAATTGCAAGGAATAAGAGATCAAGCATCTGACATAGAAAGTTTTGTTTATCAGAACCCTGATAAAAAGAATGATGTAAGTTATATTATTCCTAGACTTTCCGGGAACAGAAGAACAGCAGAAATGGTTACACGTTGGGATATGCAATTAACTCCACCAGATATTCTTATAACCAACTTCTCAATGTTGAGTGTTATGCTCATGAGATCTATTGAAGAAAATATGTTTGAGAGTACAAGAGCATGGCTTAATGAAGACAGAAGTAATGTTTTTCACTTAATTGTTGATGAACTTCATTTGTTTAGAGGGACATCAGGAACTGAAATTGCGTATTTAATTAGAATGTTTTTAGATTCCATAGGACTCAAACCAACAATTGTAAAAAACAACAAAAGAGTTCCAAATCCTCAATTAAGGATTTTTGCTTCAAGTGCATCTTTAGGGGGTGAAGATAAAACGCAAGAATATTTAGAGCAGTTTTTCGGAGTATATTATCAAGATAAGAGCCAGTTAGCTTTTGAAATTCAATCAGGCAGTGACTATGTACCCGTTTTAACCCATAATCTAAATTACGAACATTTTGAAATAATAACTCCAAATTACCTTGAATTGCAAGGAAATGAAAAAACGGCAATAAAGGATTCCTTATCTAAAGCTTTAGGGTTTAAAAATATTGAAGACTATTTCACTCAAAATGCAGAGAATATATTTGCTCAATTTATAAAAGTATTTAAAAATGCAGAAGGAAGAACAGTTCCAATTTCAATTGAAGAATTATCAAAAAAAGTATTCAATAATAATGATAAGGCATTAAGGGGCTTTTTGATAATACGAGCGGACGAAGAAATTAATAGATTAAAGAACTGTAAACTTCCAAGAATAAGATTTCATCAATTTTATAAATATATTGAAGGTTTATGGGCTGAAATAATGCCCCAACAAGAAGGAGTACCTCAAAATCCATTTGGAGAGTTAATGTATCTTCCAATAACAGCAAAAAATGGAGCTGATGGATTGATCCATAAAGTTCTAGAAACATTGAGATGTGAAAAATGTTCGGCTCCGTTTATTGGCGGAAATAAAACAGCTGAAACTCCTCAAAATGGTGTTCAGAAATGGCAATTATCATTAAATAGTCCTGAGCTAAATAAAATTCCAAATAATAGTGCTACTCCACTTGTTCAGAATAAATGGTATCACGAATACGCAACTTTTTGGCCTTGTGAAAACAATGAAGATGAGTATAAGTTAATATCTACAAATAATAATGGTCAGCGAGTAAGAGATGATTTCCCACAGACCAATCAAAATGGTATTACAGCTTTTGGACGAACAGGAGTTAGAGGTAATTGGAAGAGATCATATTTAAATGCATACACTGGAGAAATATTTTTTCAAAACCCAAAGTCCAATCCTGAACTTATTAAAGGATATACTTTTGTTTTAACACATAATGGCCCTAATTCAAGTCAAATAATTGATTTTACAGAGAACGAAATAATACCTCTACAGGCGCTACCACATGTTTGCCCTTCATGTTCTGCTGATTATTCACGAAGATTATATACTAAATCTTC
>JBDNHN010000195.1:0-8401 GCA_041688725.1 Gillisia sp. | reverse complement strand
TAATTGATGCTACAGGATATCAAAGCATCAAAGAAATCGTAAAAACATTTAAAGCAAGAGGAATAAAAGTAATAATATCTGGTGTCAATAATAATTTAAGAAAAGACTTTCAAAAGAATGATATGTTTTCAATATTAGAAAGAGAATATGTGGTTAAAGATATTAATGAAGCTATTGAAAAAGCAAAAAAGAAAGAATAAACACAGCCTGCAACAATTTATATAAGAAACAGCGGTTTTAGTGCTTAAACGAGAATGAATTTTAAAAATTTAAGACAATATTTTAACCGAAAAGCTAGTGCGTTTTAATCCCTTACTAATCATCACAAACCGTTGGCTTTAATTTAAACGGATTCAAATATTCCAATAAAAAATATACTTATAATCATACTTTTTTAATTGTAAGCATACTAATACATATACTTTTATTAGTTTATTTATACATATATGTATACTTTAGAGTAGAATTTATCTGCTTATATGTATAAAATCTTTAACTGATGAGAAACAAAAGAAAATTACTAATAGAACAATTGGACCAAAAACTGGCTGTATTTAAAGCTACCGAAATGGTTCTGGTACCACAAAAGGGATGGATTAATACTATTAGAACCACTCTTAACATGACCATGGACCAATTAGGAAACAAACTTAGATTGACAAAAGGAGCAGTACAAAAAATTGAGGAACGGGAGGCTATAGGTCAAATTACCATCAACAAACTAAAGGATGTAGGTGAGGCTCTTGAATTAAAACTTGTCTATGGTTTTGTTCCAAAAGATGGGAGCATTGAAAATCTAATCAACTTAAAGGCTGAAAAACTGGCGCGAAAAATTGTTTTAAGGACCAATCAAAATATGAAATTAGAAGACCAGGGAATCGGAGATGAAAAAATAAATAAATCAATATCTGACTTGGCGAATGAAATAAAAAGAGAAATGAGAAAATCATTATGGGATTAGACCTTAAATATCAAGATGGACAAACACCTTTAGATGAAGATGAAAAAGAAGGTCTAAAGATTAAATCATTAACAACACAGAAAGAACTGGATGAATTTGAACAATTAAATATTGAAAAAGCCATTGAGTGGACCATTCACGCCAATTTAAAACCTGAAAAAATATTGACTGAAAAATTCATAAAAGATTTACACAAAAAAATGTACGGTGATGTTTGGAAATGGGCAGGCGAATTTAGAAAGACAGACAAAAATATTGGAATAAATTGGACTCAAATAGGGATAGAATTAAAAAAGCTCATTAATGACACCAAATATTGGATAGATAACAAAACATACCCGCCAGAGGAAATTGCAATTAGATTTAAACACAGAATTGTAGCGATTCACTGTTTTCCAAATGGAAACGGAAGGCATTCAAGAGTGATAGCTGACATAATTATAGAATCAATATTTGGGAAAGAAATTTTTACTTGGCATAATTCAAATATGTTAAAAGCAGATGAAACAAGGAAAAGCTATATTTTAGCGCTAAAAGAGGCTGACAATGGAAATATAATTCCCTTAATTGAATTTGCTAAAAACTAGGCACAATATCGGTTAACGGCAAATAGTGGGTTGTCAAGTGAAGAGTGATATTTTAGAGTCCCAATACCTCCGTCTGCTATGGATTAAAAATCATTCAAAACTTTTAAATTACAACGGGATAAATTCAATGAGCATATACAAAACCTTCCAAACCGAAAGACTCCTCCTGAGGCCAACCTCTGAGGAAGATGCCCTCTTTATTTACGAATTGTTCAATACCCCAAAATGGTTGCAGTTCATTGGGGAGCGCGATGTAAAATCGGAAGAAGCGGCGCGG
Source organism: Gillisia sp. (assembly GCA_041688725.1). Taxonomy (GTDB): domain Bacteria; phylum Bacteroidota; class Bacteroidia; order Flavobacteriales; family Flavobacteriaceae; genus Gillisia. The sequence goes on along the minus strand of JBDNHN010000195.1, from coordinate 6,576 downwards.
GCATTTATACGGGCGAAAATGCTGCCACAACAGGAAAAACTGGGGTTTAGCAATTATACGGTGATAAGGAAAGCAGATAATGTAAAGGTTGGGAGCTGCGGGCTTTATGACCGGCCGGGGCTGGAGGGAATAGACATTGGGTTTGCCTTTTTGCCGCAACACGAGGGAAAAGGCTATGCCTTTGAAGCTTCAAAGGAGCTTCTGCGCGCTGCGATGGAAGATTTCGGACTAAAAAAAATAAACGCGATCACCGCAGAGGAGAATCTTGGTTCCCAAAAATTACTGAACAGACTGGGTCTTGTCTTCACCAAAACCGTCCGACTGCCGGGGGAGGAGAAGGATCTTCTGTTTTATGAGAAGAATTTCCGGGATGTGTAAACTCACACTCCGCTAAAACCCGGACTGGAAGACCTGAATCCTTTCCTTTCAATAGAATTGCTTTCAGATGAAAAACGCTACAAATTTATGGACAACCTGCTCCGGGCTTTGGAGAATATCAATTAAAATTTCCTCAACTAAAAGTTAACTGATAGAATCCTGATTTCCGGCTTTTACAAAGAAATCTTCTGTTTCAGGATCTTTCCGTTCCTGACTTCAAACTTCGCATCTTTCCATTTGGGCGGACCAAAATTGGAAGGGGCATTATTGGAAGCAGCGTATTTTTCTGTCGGGATCCCGAGAAATGTATTGAGTTTTTCATCCTCATTTTTATCGTGAAAAACCGAGATCGCATAAGTGCCGTCGGGAATATCGGTAAAGACAGCATCTGCCTTTTGGTCTTTGATCTTCACTTCTTTTCCTTTGTAAACCTTGTCTAAAAATGAAGTTTCCGTATTAAAAAGGCCAATTTGTACAACTCCTTTATCTGATGCAAAATTGAATATTTCAACTTCAATGGTGTTTTGTGCGTTGAGGATTAAACTTCCATAGAGGAAAACAATCAGCATCGGGATTGAATATTTCATAATCTGTTTTAAGTGCCTTAAATTTCTATTATAAAAAGTTACGCAAATAATTTAAAATATATTTATAAAGAAATTGCAGCATTTCTGAAAAGCAAATTTCGGTTATTTTGTTTTGAACTTTACGTATCTTAGAATGTCGGTGCAAGAAATTGATTTTATTTTTCAGATATAAAAGAACGGATGGATAAAAAATTTCAAAATAAATACCGCATTGCATCTGCTCGATTACAAACCTGGGATTACAGTTGGAATGCGGAATATTTCGTTACAATTTGCACCCAAAACAAGGAATGTTTTTTCGGGAATATTCCCGATGGGAAAATGCATTTATCCGAAACCGGGAATATCGCCCAAAAATTTTGGATGGAAATCCCTAATCATTTTCCATTTACCCGATTGGGCGAATTTATTATCATGCCCGATCATATGCACGGGATTATAATTATTGATAAATTCAATGATCGCCAAATCGCAGAGACGCCCAAATTGGGTGTCTCTGCAATGCCCGACATTCCCAAATTGGGCGTCTCTATCGCACCCGGCGGGAAAAATGAACAATGGAAACCCGGAACCCTGGGCATTATAATAAATCAATACAAACGGATTTGCACGATCAATGCCCGAAAAACCCATTCAAATTTCGCCTGGCAACCTCGGTTTCACGATATTATTATAAGGAATGACCGGGCATTTAAAACAATTTCAAATTATATCATCAATAATCCGGCAAAATGGTAAATACGCCAAATTAGACAATTCTACCACAATTTTATTCCTCATTTATTGGGATGGCCAAAAACGGAATATTCGCGTTTCTGAATAATTCTAATGAAACGCTTTCCATAAAAAGACTCTGCATAAAACCGTATTTATGCGTGCCTACGATCAAAAGATCCGAATTTAATTTTTTTGCTTCTTCCAATACGGTTTCAACCGTAGATCCCTGAATTAAAAGTGCTTCAGATCTTAAATTCTCACTCAAAAAGGTCTTGCGTAAACCCTGCAATCTTCTGTGTTCCTCCTTTAATTCTTCAGCCCGGGAATCCCGGATATATTGCGGACCGGGCTCATAACCAACAAAATCGGGATCCGGGGCCGAAACGTGGATCATCCAAACTTTTGAATCGAATTTTGTGGCAATGCTTTCGGCATAACCGAGCAAATCTCCAATGTTGTCATTGAAATCTACTGCTACCAGAATATTCTTTATTTTTTTCATCTGAAACGATTTATATTATGTCAATATTAAGTATTCTTCTTTCGCAACTTATTTAGAATCTCAATTGGGACGAATGATTCAAAATTCAAAATTTCAAATTAACGAATTCCGCAACCAATTTTTTTTCAACATTCACGGCTAATCTTAATTGGCAAGATTCAAGATCATCAATTTTAATATCCCAATTTCCTTTCTATTGTATTTTTAAGTTCTTTTCCTTCCTCCATTCTTCGGTAATTATCTATCAATTGATGCACTACCTTATGGGGATTGGTAATACTGGCAATATGCGGCGTAATCTTGATTTTTGGATGATTCCAAAATGGATGTTCCTGTGGCAATGGCTCAATTCTGAAAACATCTAGGCTTGCTCCGGAAAGTTGGCCTTTGTCAATCATTTCAAGCAAATCGAACTCCACTAAATGTTGACCGCGTGCTACATTAATGATATAAGCTCCTTTTGGCAATTTTTCGAATAATTCCTTTTTGAGGATATTTTCTGTCTCTTGTGTTAAAGGCAAAAGGCAGATCAAAATAGTAGATCTGTTCAGAAATTTCTCCAGTTGTTCTTCTCCGCTGTATGTATTTATACCGGCTAATTTCTTTGGGGTTTTGGCCCATCCCGAAACATTAAACCTGTTTTTGAGTAAGGTTTGTGCCACGGCACTTCCCATAATTCCGAGTCCCATAATCCCGATGTACTCTTCTTCAATCCTTTTGTATTGTATTGGCTCCCAGGTATGATTATTATGATGAAATGAAATGTTTCGGAGGTGATCCGTCACAAGTGCCAAAACAAAATCGCTCATATCTACACATAGCTGGTCATCAATGATCCTGGTAATAACTACATTTTTCGGGATCTCGGGATCACAGGTAATATGATCAACCCCCGCTCCCATAGAGGCGATCACCTTTAGGTTGGGATAATGTTTAAAAATCCCGCGTGGGTGTTTCCAGGAGATCACATATTCTATTTCTTCAGGGTCGTGTTCTTCGGGATATGCATACACATTTATTCCGGGATATTCTTTTTTTAGGGCTTCCACCCAGGGTGCCGGATCCCTGCCCGGACTGATCACTAAAACTGACATTTTTATGTTTTATTTACTGTTATTATCTAATTCACAAAAGCAGAGTAGCCGGTGATTGCACGACCAACAATGAGGGAGTTGATCTCTTTAGTGCCTTCATAACTGTAAATGGCTTCGGCATCTGCCACAAAACGAGCCACATCATATTCCAATAGAATCCCATTCCCACCCATAACTTCCCTGGCACGGCTCACCACATCACGGGTGCGCAGGCTGCAAAAAACTTTTGCAAGCGATGCATGCGCATCTGTAAGCAAATCCTGATCCTGCATTTCCGAAAGCCGGAACACCATAGTTTGCATAGCCGTAAGATTGGATAACATCTCAACCAAATGATTTTGCACTAACTGAAAGGAAGCGATTGGCCTGCCAAACTGCTCCCGTTTTTTGGTGTATTTCAATGCGCTTTCATAAGCCCCGCGGGCGCATCCAACTGCTTGCCAGGCCACTCCGGCACGTGTCATTCGCAACACCTTGGCGGTATCTTTAAATGAATCGGCCTTTTGGAGGCGGTCGCTTTCAGGGACGGTGCAATTTGTTAAAGTAATAAGAGCATTTTGCACAATTCGCAAGGCCATCTTATCCTTCATTTTTTCGGCCTTAAAACCCGGATTTCCTTTTCTTACAAGGAATCCTTTTACCTGATTGCTTTCTTCATCCCTGGCCCAGATAATAATAACATCGGCAAAAGTTGCATTTCCTATCCATTTCTTTTGCCCGTTGATCACCCAGTTTTCCCCGTCAAATTTACAGGTAGTTTCCAATCCTCCCGCTACCCCAGATCCTACATTTGGTTCTGTAAGGCCAAAGGCGCCAATTTTTTCGAATTTTTGCATTGAAGGAAGCCATTCCTGTTTCTGTGCTTCACTTCCGCATATATAAATAGAACCCATTGCCAATCCGCTGTGAACGCCAAAAAATGTAGAAATGGAAACATCTACCCGGGCAATTTCCTGAGCGATAATTCCTTCCATTAAAAATGAAAGATTAGGGCATCCATAACCTTCGTATGTCACTCCCGAAATATTGAGTTTTGCGAATTTTTCGATGATTTCAAACGGGAATTTTGCCCGGTTCCAATGGTCGTTTACCAAAGGCCGCACTTCATCTTCCATAAAATTGCGCACTTTCATTTGAAGTTCGCGTTGTTCCGGGCTGAGTTTTAAATCCAGATTGTAAAAATCCCCGTCAATAGGAGGAAGGTCGTGTTGTCCTTTTCGTTGTTTGGTTTTCAACATTTTCATCAAACCTTTCAATTGGCGTTCGTCTAAAGAACCCAAAGCTTTCATCGCTTCTGCCAGATCTATTTTTTCATTGATATTTGCCAATTGATCCATATCAACAGACCTCAATAAATTGATGATATTTTTCGCTTTTTCTAAAATTGACATTGGGTTGTTTTGATTTTACCTAAAAATAAGGATTTAAACAGCATCCGCTTGTTAAAGCTTTCCGAAGAAAAATCAAAAAAAAATGACTACTCAGGATGAGCAGTCATTTTTTAAAAATCTTGTATGTTTTAAAAAAAACTTTTATCAGGATGATTGAAGTCTAAACCTAACAGGTTTCAATGTTTTAATTCCCCTTTCGTGTTGTCTGCCGACAAGGCAGGGGTTAGGGGCTTTTAGTGGGCTCTTTTACAATCCAAACACCTTTTTCACTTTATCCACATAATCCAGTTTTTCCCAGGTAAATAATTCAACCTCCCTGGTTATTTCGCCAAAATAAGGGCTTTTAAAAATTTTGGTAACCATTTTAGGTTCTTTTCCCATATGCCCGTAAGCTGCCGTTTCCCGGTATATAGGATTGCGTAAATTCAAGCGATCTTCTATTGCGGCAGGTCTCATATCAAATATTTCGGCTACTTTTCTGGAGATCTCGCCATTGGTAAGATCCACATTTTTAGAGGCGTAGGTATCAACGTAAATAGAAGTCGGTTTGGCCACGCCAATGGCATAAGAAACCTGTACCAGAATTTCCGGGGCCACTCCTGCAGCGACCAGGTTTTTTGCGATATGTCTTGCGGCATAAGCGGCAGAACGGTCCACTTTACTCGGATCTTTTCCGGAAAATGCTCCGCCTCCATGCGCGCCTTTTCCGCCATAAGTATCCACAATGATTTTTCTTCCGGTAAGTCCCGCGTCCCCATGAGGCCCTCCAATCACAAACTTTCCTGTTGGATTTATATGATAGGTAATATCATCATTGAACAATTTCCGGACATAATCAGGAAACTGTTCGCATACCCTTGGAATCAGGATCTCTATCAGATCCTTTTTGATCTTTCGCAGCATCCTGTCATCATCCGTGTCAAATTCGTCGTGCTGGGTAGAAATTACTATAGAATCGATGCGTTGAGGTACATTTTCATCGCTGTATTCAATAGTTACCTGGCTTTTTGAATCGGGACGCAAATAAGTGATATCTTTATTCTCCCTGCGCAATTTTGCCAGTTCTATCAGGATCTTATGTGAGATATCCAGTGCCAGGGGCATATAATTTTCGGTTTCGTTGGTAGCATAACCAAACATCATCCCTTGGTCGCCTGCGCCTTGCTCCTCCTTGATCACGCGGTCAACTCCCTGGTTAATATCCTGGGATTGCTCGTGGATCAGGGAAATAACCCCGCAGGATTCCCCGCTAAATTTATATTCGCTCTTGGTATATCCAATATCGTTCACCACATCCCGCGCAATTTGCTGCAGGTCGAGGTAAGTTTCACTTTTCACCTCTCCGGCCAAAACAATTTGCCCGGTGGTAACAAGAGTTTCACAAGCCACCTTGGAGTTTTGGTCGAATGCTAAAAAATTATCTAAAAGAGTGTCGCTAATTTGGTCTGCAACTTTATCGGGGTGTCCTTCAGAAACACTTTCCGAAGTAAATAAATAAGCCATTTTCTGTATATTAAATTAATAGTACTGATGGGCTTTGACGTGAAAGGCTAGAGGAGTTTACACTGCTTTAGCATTTTTTAAGGGTTGCAATCAGTCAAATTATTCCCTGTGATCAATCAGTGGCAAATGTATAAAAATTGAATGAATAGCAGCTTGTTTTAAATACATTTTAAAAAGTCTTGGGCGCTCCGCTTCGCCCAAAAGCCTGCCGGCGGGCTCGCGTCAGGCTTTCACGGCTCGCTTTTTAGCCTGAAAAAGGCTAAATGGAGTGTCTACCTTTAATGGTACGATTTTTATAAGCCCATAAAAATTATATATTTGAATTATGGCAAAAAAGTATGACAACGAATTTAAGGTTATGATAGTAGAACTATTGCAATCTGGCATTAAAGCAACGCAAGTTA
>JBDNHN010000194.1:0-3371 GCA_041688725.1 Gillisia sp. | reverse complement strand
GAAGTCATTGAAAAAAACCTAACCGATTATGATATCAGGGTTTCAGTATTGGGCCATATTCAAAGAGGAGGCTCACCAAGTTGCTCAGATCGGGTTTTGGCCAGTAAACTGGGAGTTGGCGCGATAGATGCCATACTTGCCGGGGAACGAACAATTATGGTAGGAATTAGTCATCAACATGTAGTTTCAGTACCTTTAGAAGTTGCTATAGAGGGCGGAGATAAGTTCGATAGAAATTTAAGAAGGGTGGCAGACATCACTTCTATTTAATAACGTAAAACACAAATAAAATGAGCACAAAAATTGGAATTAACGGCTTTGGCCGTATCGGAAGAATAGCATTTAGAGTTGCTATGGAAAATAAGGATGTAGAAGTTGTTGGAGTAAATGACCTTTTGGAAGTAGAACACCTTGCATACCTTTTAAAATATGATTCGGTTCATGGAAGATTCAATGGAACCGTTGAAGTGAAAGATGGAAACCTTTTTGTAAATGGTAAAACTATAAGGGTAACTGCAGAACGTAATCCTGAAGATCTTAAATGGGATGCGGTGAATGCCGAGATCGTTTTGGATTGTACCGGGATCTTTAAAGATATTCCTGGTGCACAAAAACATATTACAGCTGGAGCTAAAAAGGTTGTGATCTCCGCACCTTCAAAAGATATCCCAATGTTTGTAATGGGCGTGAACCATAAAGATGTTAAGGCGGAAGATACAATCGTATCCAATGCATCCTGTACAACCAACTGTCTGGCTCCTTTAGCAAAAGTTATTAATGATAACTTTGGAATTATTGAAGGATTGATGACAACAATACACGCGACAACTGCAACGCAATTAACTGTTGATGGTCCTTCAAATAAGGACTGGAGAGGCGGTAGAAGTGCTTTAGTGAATATTATTCCTTCATCTACAGGAGCAGCAGTTGCTGTTGGAAAAGTTATTCCTGAATTAAATGGAAAACTAACCGGAATGTCATTTAGGGTTCCAACTGCGGATGTTTCTGTTGTAGATTTAACTGTAAGGACCGGAAAATCGGTTACAATGGATCAAGTAAAAGCAGCCTTTAAAAAAGCTTCAGAAGGAGACTACAAAGGTATTATTTCATATACCGAAGAAATGGTAGTTTCCCAGGATTTCGTATCAGATGCACATACTTGTAATTTTGATGCGCAGGCAGGGATTGCTTTGAACGATAATTTCTTTAAATTAGTCGCTTGGTACGATAACGAATATGCTTATTCTGCCAAACTGGTTGATCTTGTGACCTATGTTGCGAGTGTAAAATAAACCATGGTTTTGAAAAACTGAATCTGAAGGCTGTTTTAATATTTGCAATTAAAACAGCCTTTTTTACTACTTAAAGAAATTTTAATGATATTAATTGCCGATGGCGGTTCCACCAAATGTGACTGGATTCTGCTCGATAAAAAAGGAGAAGAAGTATTTAAAACAAGGACCAAAGGTCTGAACCCGGCCGTATTTCCTGAACATATGCTGGAGCAAAGGATTGAAGAAAACCCGGAACTCCAGGAAGTTAAAAGTAAAGTGGATAAAATTCATTTTTACGGTGCCGGTTGCGGAACTGACTCACCCCGGAAATTACTTCAGAATATTATTGCTAATTTTTTCACAAATGCCTCAGAGGTGATTGTAAAAGAAGATATGGTCGCTGCCGTATATGCCGCAACCAATGAGCCGGGAATTGTATGTATTTTGGGAACAGGTTCAAATAGCTGTTATTTTGACGGGGAAAATATAGAGATGGCAGTACAATCACTTGGATACATTCTTATGGATGAAGCAAGTGGTAATTATTTTGGAAAACGTCTTATCCGCGATTATTATTACAAGCGAATGCCTCCGGATATCGCCAAGAAATTTGAAGAGTCGTATAATCTGGATTCAGACGAAATTAAAAGAAATCTATACCAAAGAGAAAACCCCAACACGTACCTGGCTTCCTTTGCCGAGTTTATTTTCAGCAATGAGAGGAACGGATATTTTTATAAACTGGTACATGAAGGTGTTAAGGAATTTATTCATACCCGCGTTCTTTGTTTTAAACAAGCCCAAAATGTGCCGATACATTTTATAGGAACCATCGCTTATTTTAGTGAAGATATCATCAGGGCGGTAGCCCAGCCGTATCATCTTGAAATAGGAAATATTGTGAGAAGACCTATAGATGGAATTGTTGAACATTATCGAAAAAATGTTCTAAAGGTTAAATAACAGGCATTTTATTCCCGAGTACATCAAAAATTATCGCAAAGGCAAATAAAGTCAAAGACTTCATTTGCCTTTTTTTATATGCGAAATTTGAAAGAGGGAACCAATATCTTTTGTAAAACACTAATCGATAGATTTCCTATTAAGAGCAGTAGTTTGGCCCTATCATCCTGGAATTGAAGGATGTTGTAAGAAAGCTAGAGCCTTAATTGTTGAATATTACCGTAAAAATGTGTGAAATATTAAATAACCGGCATTCCATAAATTTTACTACATTTATTAAAATCAAATTTAAATGCTGGTAAAGGTTTATGGCAGTGCTGTTTTTGGGGTAGAGGCCACCACAATTACCGTGGAGGTAAACGTGGTACCCGGAGTGGCTTTTTATCTTGTTGGCTTGCCGGATAGCGCTATAAAGGAAAGTAGTTATCGCATTGCCGCTGCCTTACAAAACAATACATATAAATTTCCCGGCAAGAAGATCACCATTAATATGGCTCCCGCCGATCTTCGTAAAGAGGGCTCTGCCTATGATCTCACCTTAGCACTTGGGATTCTCGCCGCTTCAGGACAAATAAAAGCTGAAAATATTTCAGAATATATCATTATGGGGGAACTTTCTCTTGATGGAAGCCTGAACCCGCTAAAAGGTGCCTTGCCCATTGCTATTAAAGCCAAACAAGAAGGTTTTAAGGGGATAATCCTCCCAAAACAAAACGTAAAAGAAGCGGCCATCGTGAGCGGGCTGGAAGTTTACGGAGTGGATAATATTTTGCAGGTGATCAAATTTTTTGATAAAAATGAACCTTTGGAACGCACGATCATTAATATCCAGGAAGAATTTGACAATAATTTGGAACATCCGGACCATGATTTTGCCGATGTTAAAGGCCAGGAATCCATTAAGCGCTGTATGGAAATTGCCGCTGCGGGTGGCCACAATGTCATTTTAATAGGTCCACCGGGCGCAGGTAAAACTATGTTGGCAAAACGCCTGCCCAGTATTTTACCTCCAATGACCATGCAGGAAGCTCTGGAAACAACAAAGATTCATAGTGTAGTAGGAAAAGTTAAGGAAAATGTAGGCTTGATGTCCCAAAGGCCGTTTCGCAGCCCTCACCATACAATAAGCGATGT
>JBDNHN010000193.1:0-9067 GCA_041688725.1 Gillisia sp. | reverse complement strand
GACAGAAGCGAGGATTTAATGTTGTTTGCAGATCATTTTCTGGATGAAGCCAATGCCGATTTAGAAAAAGAGGTTATTGGTTTTAGCGATGAGGTTATAGAAGCTTTTAAGATTTACAGCTGGCCGGGGAACTTGCGCGAGCTGAAGAATACCATAAAAAGGTCGGTTTTGCTTACTCAGGATCCAATTATACCTTTAAAAGTATTACCTCATGAAATAGCTTCGGCCAACAAAATGAACGACTCCTACAGTTTTTTTAAAAATAAAAATGAAGAGAGCCTTCTTCTGGATGCCCTTGAAAAAGCTCAGGGAAACAAAAGCAAAGCAGCCAGACTTTTGTCAATAGACAGAAAAACACTTTATAACAAGCTCAAACAATATAATATCAAGCTTTAATTTCCTTTTGTAAGTTTGTGAGCAATACTTCAATTTCCTGCATCAGGCAGGATGTTTCGTCTTCCGGAAGAATTTCGTATTCCTTGCGCTCCAATTGTTCCAATTTGCTGATAATCTTACTTGCCTTTAATTGCTTAAACATTGGAAGCATCCTGTGAGCGATTTGCGCCGCCCGTTCAATATCATTTCGCTTTTGAGCATATCCGATTTCTTTTAAGTTGACCTTATTGCTATTGATAAAAGCATTTAAAATAGTATCCAGTGCTTTTTGATCTGCTCCGGCAAATAATAAAATTTCGTCTAATGAATAATCCTTGGAATTTGATGAATAGAACTTCGCATGGTGGTTGCTATTTTCCAATTTTACCTTTAGAATTTCCCCGATCTTCAGCAGTAACTCATTGGGTCTATACGGTTTAAGCAAACTTCCTGAAAAACCTGCATCTAAATAGGTGGCGGCAGTGACATTTTCCCTTCCTGAAACTGCAATTACCGGGATTTCAGAAAAATTGTCGTTGTTTTTTATAGCTTTCATCAAGTTAAAACCATCCATTTTCGGCATTTGAATATCGGTAACTACCAGGTGGTAGGATTTGTGTTCTAATTTTGTAAAGGCTTCTTCTCCGTTTGATGCGGTATCGCAATTCATTCCAACAGATTTAATCAATTCCCTGGCCAGTGCCAATTGCGAAGCTTCATCATCCACCAGCAGGATATTTTTCCCGCTTAGATCGAAATCTGTAATTTCTGTTTCATAAGGAATTTCAACCTTTTCGGTTAATTTTACTACCGGAATATGTACTGTAAACTCACTTCCTTTTCCGGGTTCACTTTTAAGTTTCACCGAACCTTTCAGCAAACCTGAAATCCTTTTGACAATGGCTAATCCCAGTCCGGTCCCACCGAATTTTTTTTCTATCTGCTTGTGTTCCTGAGAAAATTCCTCAAAAATCTCCTCTTGCTTCAATTTTGAAATTCCAATCCCGGTATCTTTAATTGAGATTTTTAAAAAATAAATATCTTCAATTTCTCTTTTCATTGAAATGCTTGCAGTTATTCCTCCGGTTTCAGTAAACTTATATGCATTGGTGATTAAATTGGACAATATTTGCTTGAGGCGAAAAGGATCGCTCAGAACTGTGCAGTCTGTATCTTCCGGAGCGATAACGGATAATTTCAGGCCTTTTTTGTCATCCTCAGGAATGGTATTATAGAGGGTTTCTTCCAAAAGATTTTTAGGGTTAAAGGGCAATTTTTCAACACCCATCTTTCCTGCTTCCAGTTTAGACAAGTCCAGTAGATCATTTACCAGATGAAGAATAAATTCTGATGATTTTTTAAGATGCCCAAGATAATGTTCCTGCTTGGTATTAAGGCCCGATTTTTTCATCAACTCGGTATATCCAATAACCGTATTTAGAGGAGATCTAAGATCGTGGGTGATAGTGGACATAAATTGCTCCCTGCGCTGCATCAAAGTCTCTGCAAACAATTTGGCTTCTTCCAGTTTCACCCTGTATCTCTGGCCTTTAGAAACATCCCTAACAATTAAAAACAGGAACAAAAGGATAATTAGAATGCTGGCTATTCCCACTATAATGATAATTCTGGATACTTGCGCCAGCAGGATTTGCGAATTTTCCACCCGCGATAAGGAAATTTGCCGTTCTTCCAGTTCAATCACGGTAAGCAGATTTCTCAATTGCTCATTCAGTACAATATCATTATCGAGCAATTCATTTTCCTTTTTGTTGATGATCCTCCGGAATTTCTGATTTTCCTGTTCCAGTTCGCTCAGTACTTTTTTTACGGAGACGATCAGGGAATCTGAACTAATACTTGATAGTTGTTCCGGGTCTTCATCTCTGGAAAATTCCAGCAATTGAGCTAAAATGCGGCGTTGGTGAGGTTCCAGGTCGGAAAATCGCTTGTCGTAATCTGATTCCCCAAAAGAGGGATCCATTTTTTGAAGTTCCTTTATAACCTGGGTATAGTAACTTGTATTTCCATCCTGGGAGCGCAATTTCAACAATTCCTCCAGATTCTCGCTTTTTTTGGATAAAAGTGTGGTGATACTATCTAGTTCAGCCTTCATTACCGTATCGGCATAAGTTTTCCTTAGGGACTCAATTTTGATTTGAATGCTGTCTAATTGGTCTGAATATCTGTTTAAATCTGTGGTTTCCCCAGATTGGATAAATTGCCTGCCAGTGCTCTCTGTTTCATATAAGTCGGTAGCTATTTCACTCACCAAAAGCAATTGCTGGTTGTTAAGGCTGTTGGATTGTGTTAGGGTTGAAAATTTTACAACCTGGGTATAAATGAACCATACAGCTACGGCTGCAAGGGCTGCCACCAGCAAATATCCTATTATGACCTTTAAGGTGATGGATCGCTTCGCATTTTTCATATAAAAAATATTACCAAAATTACGCCATTTCTTTTAAAGTTCCATAATAGCGTTAAAATTCAATAAAACCTTATTATATTTGCGGCATATCTCAAAGGGGTGTCAGATTCTGGAACAAGTTCAGGACGAGACTGAGATTATACCCACCGAACCTGGGCAGGTAATGCTGCCAAGGGAAAAGGATACTTTAATGTATCACTAAAAAGTATAAACCCCCTGTTAAATCGGAATGAAGGATTTAATTAGGGTTTTTTTATGCGCTTTTTTTAAACTATTAATTAAAGAATAATAGCCCCTTTTATTTGTATAAATTTATTTATTACGAATGAAGCTTTTATTTATTTTTCCAACCGTGTTGTTAATCTCAACACTTAGTTTTTCACAAGAAACCGAAAAGGATACTATTGGCAATCTACCAGAATTGCTGGATGAAGTCCTGGTGCGGGCCGTTCGCGTAGATGCCGATTCCCCCGTAACACATTCGGATATTGATAAGGAGGAATTGAAAAAGCGCAACCTTGGCCAGGACATACCGTTTTTATTGAATTATTTGCCTTCGGTTGTGAGTACCTCCGATGCCGGCGCAGGCGTGGGTTATACTTCTATTCGCATTCGCGGAAGCGATGCCTCCCGGGTAAATGTTACCTTGAATGGAATTCCATTCAACGATTCCGAAAGCCAAGGTTCCTTTTGGGTAAACCTTCCGGATTTCACTTCCTCAGTTGAAAATTTACAGTTGCAGCGCGGGGTTGGGACTTCCACCAATGGTCCCGGGGCTTTTGGCGCGAGCCTGAATTTGCTCACCGATGCAGTGTCAAAAGAAGCCTATGCGGAAGTTTCAAATTCCTTTGGTTCTTTCAATACAAGAAAGCATAATGTGAAATTTGGCACCGGACTTCTAAACGATCATATAGAAATTACCGGCAGACTATCGGCAATAGCTTCTGATGGATACATAGACCGTGCTTCTTCCGATCTGAAGTCTTATTTTCTTCAGGCTTCTTATGTCGATGGGAATACCCTGATAAAAGCCATCACTTTTGGGGGAGAGGAGTTGACATATCAGGCGTGGAATGGGATAGATAAGAATACCCTGGAAACAAACAGGACTTTCAATTCGGCCGGGATGTACACAGATTCCATGGGAAACCTTCGATTTTATGACAATGAAGTAGATGATTATAAACAAGATCATTATCAGTTGCACTGGAATCAACGTTACAATAACAACTGGTCCACAAATTTGGGACTGAATTACACTTATGGCCGGGGATTTTTTGAACAATATAAAGAGGACCAAAAATTTTCAACCTACGGTTTTACTCCCATTGAAATTGGCGAAGAAGTTATAGATAGAACAGATTTGATTCGCCGCCGCTGGCTGGACAATGATTTTTATGTGATAAATGCCAATGCGAGGTATAAAAATAATCAACTTGAAATTAATTCGGGCGCATTTTTCAGTACATATAAAGGAGACCATTATGGAGAGGTGATCTGGGCCAGATTTGCAGACAACTCGGAAATTAGGGACAGGTATTACTTTAGTGATGCCACAAAAGATGAATTTACAGTTTTCTCAAAAGCAACTTTTAGAATTAATGAGCAATGGCAAGTTTTTGCAGACCTTCAAGGCAGGTTTATAAGCTATAAAACAGGAGGGATCACCTCAGATATTATAGCAATAGACGTCAATGAAAATTTTAAATTTTTCAATCCAAAGGCTGGAGTGAGTTTTCAAATAGACTCGGCAAATCAGCTTTATGCATATTACGGAAAAGCGCACAGGGAACCGGACAGGAACGATTTTGAAGAAGGAATTACAATCCCCGAGAAGTTAGACGATTTTGAGCTGGGCTGGCGCTATACTTCCGAAAAAGTAAAGCTAAACTCCAATATTTTTTATATGGATTACAAAGACCAGTTGGTGCTTTCAGGAGAATTAAATGATGTAGGATCAGCGCTAAGAACCACAAGTGGCAGCAGTTACCGGTTGGGAATAGAAATAGATGGCGAACTTCAATTATCCGAAAAATGGAAATTAATGCCAAATGTAGCCCTGAGTTCAAACAAGAACCGGGATTTTGTGGCCTCCATTGATGGAGATTTAAAGAAATTGGGAACCTCCAATATTTCATTTTCCCCCGAAATTGTCGCGTCTAATATGTTATTATTTCTTCCAACCCCTAACTTTCAAATTGGATTTCTTTCCAAATATATTGGGGAACAGTATATGGGAAATATAGATAGCGAAGCCTCGATCCTGGATAGTTTCTTTGTAAATGATTTAAATATCTATTATGAATTGAGAAATATCCCGATTTTCAAATCGATTGTTTTTTCCGGATTGGTCAATAATATTTTTGATGTTAAATATGTGTCTAATGGTTATTTCTTTACCTATGACGACGATTTTTCAAAGCCCGGAACTATTACTACCATTGAAGGCGCTGGTTATTATCCGCAAGCCGGAATAAATTTTTTGGCAGGGGTTACGTTGAAATTTTAAAGCAGAAGAAACCTTTCTTTCTTTCTTTCCTGAGAACTTTAAAAAGAAGGAAAGGTTTTTATGATTCTATTCTTGAAGGATCCTAAAAAAATTAATTAAAAACCTCCAACACATTTCCGTTTCTGCTAACCCTGTAGGGTTTTAAGGAATATTGACCCGAGCCTTCGGTAAGCTCTCCCGTTAGGATATTATAAGTGTTTCCATCGTCACAATTGCAGGTAACCAGTATGCCTTCCACGCTTAAGGTCGAGCAATCGGTTAGCGGATGGTTGGGGTCGCTCAATTCAAAAGCAGTATATTGGGTATTGTTGATATTATAGACCACAACTCCGTTTATCCCATAATTATTGGTGTAATAACTATTTCCTGGAAAGTTAAGGCTATTGTATTCCGGTAAACTCAAATTCAGATCCATCCTAAAGCTCACATCAATCAGATAAGGGTTGTCATTCCTCACTCCATCGTCTGTCGCACAGGAAATAGTGGAAGCCATCAGAACCAATGACAAAATTATTCTTTTAATCATTTTTAAGGTTTTTACTCTATAGAATTTAATTGTTTTCAAGGTTTAAATTTATTATATTTGTTTCAATAAATCCCGTCGAGCGTGGGATTTTTTGTATTTATTTTTAGAGTTAGAATTTAAAAAATACACAAAAAAGAACTTTTAAGTAAAACCAAAATCCAGCATCTATTGGGTTTTGGTTTTTTATAAATCACAAATTAAATGTTAAAATTAGGGGTGATGGATTAAATTTCCCAAGCCTTAATTGTTAAACGACAAAGTTATGAGTAAAGTATCTTATTATTCACCTGAAGGTTTAAAAAAGTTGAGAGATGAGCTTAACAGGCTTAGGGATATTGAACGGCCTAAAGCCTCTCAGGCAATTGCAGAAGCAAGAGACAAAGGCGATTTAAGTGAGAATGCAGAATATGATGCCGCAAAAGAAGCGCAGGGAATGCTGGAAATGCGGATTGCAAAAATGGAAGAAGTAGCCTCCAATGCCCGTATCATAGACGAATCTCAACTTGATGATTCCAAGGCCCTAGTACATTCTATGGTTAAAATTAAAAATTTAACCAACAAAATGGAAGTGACCTACAAGTTGGTGGCCCAAAGTGAATCCGATTTAAAAACCGGAAAAATATCTGTAGATTCTCCAATAGGAAAAGGCCTTTTGGGCAAGCAAGTTGGTGATATAGCCGAAATAATCGTGCCAAGCGGAAACGTGAAATTTGAAGTACTGGAAATCTGGAGGGAATAAATATTAGACTATAGAGAAAAGAGAAAAGACTTTTTCGAGGACGATTCAACAATTCAACAATTCAACAAACCATGGCAAGCGTATTCACAAAGATCATTACTGGGGAAATCCCTTCATATAAAGTAGCGGAAACAGATCAATTTTTGGCATTTTTGGATATCAATCCCAATGCTGAAGGGCACTGTCTTTGTATCCCCAAGGAAGAATCCAACAAAATCTTTGAACTTGATCCTTCTACTTATGCTGGCTTAATGGAGTTTTCCCGAAAAGTAGCCATTGCCCTGCAGCAAACTGTTCCGTGTAAACGAATAGGAATGGCAGTTGTCGGGCTGGAAGTGCCACACGTACACGTGCATCTAATCCCCTTAAACAGTATGAAAGACATGGACTTTGGCAATAAACTTAGCTTTCCACAAGAAAGGATGCAAATGTTAGCCGACCAGATAAAAGCTAATATGTAATGGATCTTTCGGAATTTAAACTGAGTTTGGAACTTCGAATAGACTGGAGTGATCTGGACATGTATAAACATGTAAACAACCTTACGTTTATGAGATTTATGCAATCCGGACGCGTCAATTTTTGGGAGAAAACAGGACTCTCAAGAATTTATGGAGAAACCAATCGCGGGCCTATGATCGTTTCTTCTCATTGTGATTTCAAAAAATCCCTATATTATCCAGGCACTGCAATTGTAAAAACAAAGCTGGCGTATCTTAAAAATTCCAGTTTTGGAATAGATCACATTATTTTAAATGAAAATAATGAACTTTGCGCTCAAGGAAGAGATGTTGCAGTTTGTTTTGATTTCAATTCACAAACCACCTATAACATTCCGGAAGATCTAAGAGAGATTATGAGTAGGTATTAAATTTTCTCAAAGCGATTTGAAAAGTAGTGCCCTTATTTATTTCACTTTGAAACACCCTTATTTTTCCCTTGTGGTATTCTTCTATAATTCTTTTGGCAAGGGATAACCCAAGGCCCCAACCGCGCTTTTTTGAGGTGTATCCCGGGTCAAATATCAGGTTATGCTTACTTTTTGAAATGCCTTTCCCGTTATCTTTTATATAGATAAACACCCAATTTGAATCCTGTTTAATTTCAACACTCAATTTCCCCTTGCCACGCATCGCATCCATTGCATTTTTCACCAGGTTCTCTATGGTCCAGCTGAACAGGGTTTCATTTAAATTGACATAAATAGGGGAATATGGGGTTGAAATTTGAAATTCAATGAGGTCTGAACTGCGGGATTTTAAATAAGTAAAACTCTCTTTGGTAGCCCGAATGATCTCAGTTTTGGACAAGATGGGAGCAGAGCCTATTTTGGAAAATCGATCGGTAATAGTGAGAAGGCGTTCAATATCCTTTTCAATTTCTGAAATATAGGATTTATTCACACTCTCCTCTTTCAGAATTTCTGTCCAACCAATTAAGGAAGATAGCGGAGTGCCAATTTGATGTGCCGTTTCTTTTGCCATTCCGGCCCAAAGCTTGTTTTGTTCACTGGATTTTGTGGTAGTATAGAAAAAATAAACCACACCAATAAACAGAAAGATGATCAACAGCAAGCCGATAGGATAAAACTTGATTTTGGTGAGCAAAGGGGAATCACCGTAATATATTTTGTGGACCTGGTTTTTTCCAAGGACCATTTCTATAGGTTCATTTTCTTCCTTCAGCAGGTTGAGGTAATCCTGGAGTTTTTCAGGGCTATTTCGGGTTTCAGGAGCAATATTCATCCCGTCGATAATTTTCCCGGTTTCATCTACCCAAATGGTTGGAATGCTTGTGTTTTTATTTAAGATCTGGAGGGTAAGCCCAATGTCCGTATCTTCATCGGCTTTGCCGAGAAAAGCTTGTGCGGCAGCCCAAATTTCCATTTTTTCCCGCTCATCCTGTTTTAGGCGTTCAAAAAAAATGGAGGTATTCCATAAAATAAGTCCTACAATTAGTAAAGAAGAAATTATAATAAACCAACGGGCAACGGTTCGTTCGTCTGTAAATACCATGAAACCAATTTAATGAAGATTTAAAGATAACCGTTTTATGTTAATATTATTGTTGTGATCGGGTTTTTCATTCCTAAGGCTATTTGTTACCTTTGTCAAAAATTGCGCAATGCTATCTATTGATCCAAATGAAATTAGTACAGGAAAACTGCATCAGTATTTGTTGGGTGCTGTTGGGCCAAGACCTATAGCTTTTGCAAGTACGGTAGACATAAACGGAAAACCCAATTTATCTCCCTTTAGTTTTTTCAATGTTTTTAGCGCAAACCCACCAATTTTGATCTTTTCGCCTGCAAGAAGAGGACGGGATAATACTGTAAAGCATACCTATTTGAATGCAAAGGCGACGAAGGAAGTTGTGATAAATATTGTAAATTTCAAAATGGTTCAGCAAATGTCGCTTTCCAGTACCGAATATGCCGAAGGAGTGAACGAGTTTGTAAAAGCAGGTTTTACGATGCTTAAATCAGAT
>JBDNHN010000192.1:0-6819 GCA_041688725.1 Gillisia sp. | reverse complement strand
TTATGATTACGAACACTGAACTAGAATATAAAGGAAATTTATTTCCCTCAGAGATAATTTCTTTTAAATTAAACGGAGATACAATTTCTTTTGTTACCAAAAACGGAGTGAAGTTGAAGATTACGGTACTAAGAGACAGCAAATTTCGCTTTCGCTTTGCGCCCGAAGGAATTTTTGAAAAAGACTTTTCCTATGCCATTGATAAAAATCCCCCCATTGGATTTAATAAACTGGAAATATTAGAGGATCCTGAATTTATCACCATTATCACCAAAAAATTAAAATGCAAAGTCGCCCGGATCGATCTGAGAATTGGGATGTACGATTTGAACGACCGAGTAATTGTGGAAGATGAACTTGGTTTTCACTGGGAAGAAAGTTTTGAGTTTGGCGGAAATATAGTTAAAATGAGCAAAGCTTCTATCGAGAATGAAAACTTCTTCGGACTTGGAGATACACCTACCAATTTTAATTTAAAGGGTAAGGAAATCAATTTATGGAATACCGATCAATACGCTTTTGGAAAGGATGTAAATGAATTGTATAAAGCCGTACCATTTTATGTGGCACTGCACAACAATCTCGCCTACGGGATTTTCTTTGACAATACCTTTAAAACTCATTTCGACTTTTGTAAAGAAAGAAGAAATATCACTAGTTTTTGGGCAGATGGTGGGGAAATGAACTATTATTTTATATATGGCCCTCAAATTTCAGATGTGGTTACCTCCTATACAGATTTAACAGGGAAACCTGAACTTCCTCCAATGTGGGCCCTGGGATATCATCAAAGTAAATGGAGTTATTTTCCTGAAAGCCTAGTCAAGGAAATAACATCAAAATTCCGCGAATTGAAATTTCCCTGTGATGCCATTTATTTGGATATAGATTATATGGATGGTTTCAGATGTTTTACTTGGAATAAGGAATTTTTTCCCGATCCTAAAAAGATGGTTCAGGAACTGGAAACCGATGGCTTTAAAACTATTGCCATTATCGATCCGGGGATCAAAATAGATCCGGAATATTCGGTGTTTAAGGAAGCTCTGGATAAGGATTTCTTTTGCAAAAGAGCTGACGGACCCTATATGCGAGGGAAAGTGTGGCCCGGGGAATGCTATTTTCCCGATTTCACCAATCCCGAAGTACGGGAATGGTGGGCCAGTTTACATCAAGAACTCATTGCCGAAATTGGTTTCAAGGGAGTCTGGAATGATATGAATGAACCTGCGGTAATGGAAGTGCCGGGCAAAACTTTTCCAATGGATGTACGTCATGATTATGATGGAAATCCCTGCAGCCACCGTAAAGCGCATAATGTTTACGGAATGCAAATGGCCAAAGCCACCTATGAAGGAGTCAAGAAATTTATTTATCCCAAAAGGCCTTTTGTCATTACCCGGGCAAATTATTCCGGTGGACAACGATATACTTCCACCTGGACAGGTGATAATGTAGCGAGTTGGGAGCATTTGTATTTAGCAAATATACAAATCCAGAGATTATGTATGAGTGGGATGAGTTTTTCAGGTTCTGATATTGGAGGTTTTGCGGAACAACCTTCTGGCGAATTATATACGCGCTGGATACAGTTAGGGGTTTTTCACCCGTTTTGCAGGACACACTCCTCGGGTGATCACGGAGATCAGGAACCCTGGTGTTTTGGAGATGAGGTCCTGGAAATTACCAGAAAATTTGTAGAATTAAGATACCAGTTGATACCATATTTATACACTGCATTTCATCAATATGTGGAAGATGGGATTCCCATTATAAAACCACTGGTATATACAGATCAGGAAGATGTTCATACCCACTATCGTTCAGATGAATTTATTTTTGGAAATCAGATCCTAGTTTGTCCTATACAGGAACCAAATGCCCAGGGAAGAAGAATGTATATTCCCCGTGGAAAATGGTTTAATTTCTGGGATGATGTAGTTGTTGAAGGCGGAAAAGAAATATGGGTAGATGCTCCACTCCACAAAATGCCTTTATTTATTAAAGAAGGTGCGATTATTCCTAAATATCCCGTTCAGCAATACGTAGATGAATTAGAAATAAAAGAACTTGTTCTTGATGTATACTATAAACATGGAAAGGAAAATTCTAAACTTTACGAAGATGCTCATGACGGATATGATTACAAAAAAGGCCGATACAGTTTGCGAAGCTTTAAATTAAGGGGGAAATTACAGGAAATCAGTATTCATCAGCATAAAGACGGGAAATATTCCGCTTCTTATCAAACTATGAAGTTGCGTTTTCACGGTTTCCCATTTGCAATTCAAAAAGTAATGTTGGACAATGAAGAAGTAAGTCTGGAATTTTTACAATTTAATTTGAAAGAAAACAGCATTATCATCAATAAAGATTTTAACGCCTTGCAATTGATGGAATAATCCTTTTAAACGATTTGTTTTTTTATTTTCAATTGCCCACGATTTTAATCGTGGGCAATTGACATTTACATTGATTTGCAAATAGGTTTTGAACCATCTGCAAGTCAAAATACATGATAATCGGGGGAAAAATTTTGTTTTCAATGATAAAATCTTTCTTTAAGATTATGGGATTATCAACATAAACGCGCTCAAAATATTATATTGTCAATTTATTTGTATTTAAATAATTTTACCACTTTTCTTTTATTCTTTAACGCCTCTCGCTAATTTTTTGTCATCTAATTGGATATATTTGTGACAATAATTTAAGGACAAAGGACATGAAAATAAAACAGCAGGGACTCTATTCTCCGGAATTTGAGCATGATAATTGTGGGGCAGGATTTATATGTAATTTAAAAGGAAAACGTACCAATGATATAATCCATAAAGCCATTGATATTCTAATTCGTTTAGAACATCGTGGTGCGGTGAGTGCCGATGGAAAAACAGGTGATGGCGCAGGGATCCTGATAGAAATTCCTCACGCTTTTTTCAAAAAGGCTTGCGAATTTGTACTTCCCGATTTTAAATCTTACGCAGTAGGAATGGTTTTCCTGCCCAAAGCATCAAACCAACTTAAAATTTGCAAAGAAATTTTTGAAGGAGAGGTCAAAAAACAGGGATTAGAAGTTATAGGCTGGAGGAAAGTTCCGATAGACAGTTCCTGTTTGGGAAAAGTTGCAGCCTCTACTGAGCCTATTACCGAACAGATCTTTATTGGGAAAACAGAAACCATTTCAGAAGAAATTTTTAATGCGAAACTATTTGCAGCAAGAAAAATAACAGAGCATAGAATTGAAAGATCCGGCTTTTCCGAAGCCGATTATTTCTATTTACCAAGCTTGTCCACAACTACTATAATTTACAAAGGGCTTCTAATGCCCCAGGATATTAACAAGTATTATCTGGATCTAAATCAGCCGGAGGTAGTTACAAAATTGGCATTGGTACACCAGCGATTTTCGACCAATACCTTTCCATCCTGGGAGTTGGCTCAACCCTTCAGATATATGTGCCACAATGGTGAAATAAATACTTTGCGTGGGAACCTAAGCCGGATGAGAGCCCGGGAAGAGCTTTTTAAAAGTGAAATTTTTGAAGAATATTTTAAGGAAATATTACCAATTGTAAGTGAAGGAAAATCAGATTCGGCTTCTATGGATATGGTTTTGGAATCACTGCTTCACACCGGAAGATCCCTACCCGAAGCCATGATGATGATGGTACCGGAAGCTTGGGAGAAAAATCCTTCCATGCCCGATGAGAAAAAAGCATTCTACGAGTATAATGCCTGTATTATGGAGCCCTGGGATGGCCCGGCTTCAATTCCTTTTACCGATGGAAATTATATTGGGGCAGTCTTGGACAGAAATGGGCTGCGCCCTTCAAGGTACACTGTCACCAAAGATGGCTATGTAATTATGTCTTCAGAAACCGGAGTTATAGATATTAAGCCTGAAAATGTAGCGCTTCACGGGCGTTTGGAACCCGGAAAAATGTTTCTCGTAAATATGAACGAAGGCCGGATTATTGGGGATAAAGAATTAAAGGAGAGCATTGTTTCCAAATTGCCTTACAGAAAATGGTTGGATAAGAATCTGCTTCCATTGGCTGAAGTTCCCTATACAGGTAACAAAACCCCGGTGGAAAAAATCAATTTTCTCACCAGACAAAATTTGTTTGGTTATACCCAGGAAGATATCGATACAATAATAACTCCTATGGCCTCCCTGGGGAAGGAAGCTATTGGCTCTATGGGCACTGATACTCCTTTGGCCGTGCTTTCAGAAAGACCGCAATTGCTTTTTAATTATTTCAAACAATCCTTTGCGCAGGTTACCAATCCTCCTTTGGACGGTATCAGGGAAGAAATTGTTACCGATATCAGCTTAACCCTAGGGGAAGACCTCAATATTTTTGATATTATTCCCGAGCAATGTAAAAAACTGCGGATACAAAATCCTGTGATTACAAACGATGATCTGGATAAATTAAAATACATAAACTACCCCGGTTTTAAATCGGAATCCATTTCTATTTTATATGATGCTGAAAAGGGCCTGAACGGATTAGAAACCCGTTTGAATGAGATCATCAACGAAATTACCATAGCAGTAGACAATGGTTGTAATTTAATAATCCTGTCAGACCGAAATGTAAATCCTAAACTGGCGCCTATACCTTCATTACTTGCTTGTTCCTTTGTGCATCGCATGGCAAAAAATCACAATCGAAGGTCTGCTTTCGGAATTGTCATAGAATCTGCAGAACCTCGTGAACCACATCATTTTGCATTGTTGTTCGGATACGGTGCAAGTGCCATCAACCCCTATATGGTGAATGAAATTATCCGAAAATTGGTTAAGAATAAGGAAATTGAAGTTGAAGATCCTGAAGAAGCTGTTCAGAATTTCAATAAAGCTATAGGGAAAGGTATCTTAAAGATTATGAATAAGATTGGAATTTCTACCCTAAATTCCTATCGTGCAGCCCAGATTTTTGAAATTGTTGGCCTTCACAAAAAGTTTGTAGATAAATATTTTGTCAATACACCAACCCGAATTGAAGGGATCGGTTTATATGAAATAGAGAAAGAAATACAAAAGCGCTTTGAAAAAGCATTTAATCCACCGGAAAGCACCACCGATCTAGATTTGGAAATTGGTGGAGATTACCGATGGAGGCGAAATAGCGAAAGACACATGTTTAATCCTGCGAGTATTGCCAAACTTCAACAGGCCGTTAAGCAAAACAATTATAAAAGTTATGAGGAATATTCAAAACTCGTCAATGAACAAAGTGAAAATTTAATGACATTAAGGGGAATGTTCAAATTTAAGGACCTTGACCCAATTCCCATTGATGAAGTTGAACCCTGGACAGAGATTGTAAAACGATTTAAAACCGGTGCGATGTCACTTGGAGCAATAAGTAAGGAAGCTCACGAAACCCTTGCAATTGCAATGAACCGGATGAATGCCAAAAGCAATTCAGGAGAAGGCGGTGAAGATCCGCAACGATATAATAAGGATCTGGATGGAGATTGGAGAAATAGCGCAATTAAACAGGTTGCTTCAGGAAGATTTGGAGTTTCCATAAATTATTTGAGCAGCGCAACCGAAATTCAGATCAAAATGGCGCAGGGGGCAAAACCCGGAGAAGGAGGACAACTTCCAGGACCAAAAGTATCGCCTTATATTGCCAAAATACGAAATTCGACCCCCTTTGTCGGTCTTATTTCTCCTCCCCCACACCATGACATTTATTCTATAGAAGATCTGGCCCAGCTAATATTCGATTTAAAAAATGCCAACAGGGAAGCACGGATCAATGTCAAACTAGTTTCAAAAGTAGGCATAGGAACCATTGCGGCAGGGGTTGCAAAAGCAAAGGGCGATGTAGTGCTAATTTCCGGATATGATGGAGGAACAGGTGCTTCCCCGTTAACATCCTTAAAGCATGCAGGTTTACCTTGGGAACTTGGGCTTGCCGAAGCCCAGCAAACTTTACTGCTTAATAACCTGAGGAGCCGAATAATTGTAGAATGTGACGGACAATTAAAAACAGGACGCGATGTAGCCGTAGCTTGCTTATTGGGTGCCGAAGAATTCGGTTTTTCTACTGCTCCTTTGGTGGCGACGGGTTGCATTATGATGCGAGCCTGCCATCTAAATACTTGCCCGGTTGGAATTGCAACCCAGGATCCAGAATTGAGAAAGAATTTTAAGGGTACTCCGGAAGATGTAATTAATTTCATGTATTTCGTAGCTCAGGAATTAAGACAAATTATGGCCGATCTTGGCTTTAGGAAATTAAATGATATGGTGGGCCAAAGCCAAAAACTGGAAATGAATAAAGCGATTGATCATTATAAAGCACAGGGAATAGATCTTTCCAATATTTTATACAAGCCAAAAATTAAAAAAGACAGGCCGCTTCACAATACCGAAAAGCAAGATCACTGCCTGGAAAATGTGTTGGATTTTAAAATATTGAAAAAAGCGCATCCGGCCATTTACAGGAAAGAAAAAATGAGTCTGGATTTTCCTATCAATAATACTAACAGGACCACCGGGGCCATTATTAGCAACGAAATCACAAAGATTCACGGGGAAAAAGGATTGCCTGAAAATTCACTAACCCTGAATTTCAAAGGTTCAGCTGGACAAAGTTTTGGAGCATTTTCCACTAAAGGGCTCACCTTAAATGTTGAAGGAAACACCAACGATTATTTTGGAAAAGGCCTCTCCGGCGCCACACTTAGCGTTAGGGTACCCAAATTGGCAACCTTCAAATCCCACGAAAATATAATAATTGGAAATGTAGCTTTATACGGTGCTATTAACGGGGAAGCTTTTATAAACGGGATAGG
>JBDNHN010000191.1:0-4370 GCA_041688725.1 Gillisia sp. | reverse complement strand
GCGTTTATTGGTAAGGTGTATTCACTTCCCGGCAATTGGGCGACAATATCGCAAATCAACATTAAAATAGCGCCTCCCAATATCACGGCCGGCAATAAAATACGGTGATCGTTTACCGGGATTATCTGCCTGATCAAATGCGGAACCGCCAAACCTATAAATGCTATCGGGCCCGCAAAAGCCGTAATGCTCCCCGCCAATAAACTGGTGGCAATTATAATAATTATCCTGTTCTTTCTAATGCTAACCCCAAGGCTTTTTGCGTATTGCTCGCCTAGGAGAAGCGTGTTTAAATTTTTGATGCAGGTAATGGATAACAAAATACCTACAAACCAAAATATTGTCAAAATAAAAACTTCTTCCCAAGCCAGATTCCCTAAACTCCCAAAGGACCAGAATATATATTGCTGAAGTTGCGCGGCCGGACTAAAGTATGCAAGTACACTGACAATCGCAGCGGTTAGGCTGGCAAACATTAACCCAATAATAAGAATGGCCATGGTATCCCTCAACCTGGCCGAAGCCAGTAAAACTGCCAATAATACCAATAAACTCCCAATACTTGATGCAAGCACCAGGCTCCATTTTGATAACAATAAAGTCGCTGTGATTCCGCCAAAAAGGGAAGACCCCATAATAATCAAAGCAACACCCAAACTTGCTCCACTGCTCAATCCAAGCACGTATGGCCCTGCAAGTGGGTTACGAAACAGGGTTTGCATCAATAAACCGCTTATCGCCAGCCCAGAACCTGTTAAAATTGCAGTGATGGCTTTTGGCAAGCGGTATTCCAGAATAATATATCGCCAACTTTCCCTGTCTACTTCCCCCTGAAATAAGGTTGCCAGAATGTCTTTAAAGGGAATGCTGACCGATCCAAAACTGATATTTACAAAAGCCATCACAACCACTGTAAACAATAATATCAATAAAAGACCATTATATTTTTTTGAACCGGGCATTTATTTCAGGGGTTTAAAAAATGTTGTTTCATAATCCGGCAGCAACTCCGGGTGAAATATCGAGATGAGATCCTTCAACACCAAATCCGGCCGGTTAGGCGCCAGTTCATAATATAAAACCCCGCCGGTTTCCCCGGTCGTATTGCTGTAAGTGAAAACTTTCCGATTTTTTACCGCATCAAACTGGTTATAATGGGAAGATGTCTCCCTCAAATGTTCAATTGATTTAAATTGTCCCGGGGCCACCCAATATTCTGTGTTTTGTGCTTCGCTTAAAACGGTTTCAAAGGAAAGTGCCATACTGCCGCTTCCTTTGGTGTCGGTATAGATATATTCAGCATTGGCATCTTTTATAAACTGAGCCTGCCAGGCATTTCCATACGGGACATACCACTGATCCTTATACATAGAACCAGCTAAAACACTGGGTTTTTCCCCAGAGGATTTTGCCAATTCTTTGGCATCATTATAAGCTGTTTCCACATCATTAAATAGCTGTTCAGCTTCTTCTGAAAGATTGAAAAAAGCGCCAAAAAATTTGATCCATTCGGCTTTTCCCAGAGGGGATTCTTCTACCCAATCGCCGTTAAAAACCACCGGGATTCCGCTTTTTTCAATGGTATTAAAGGTTTTGTTGTTTCCGTTTACGGCAAAGCCAATCACTACATCAGGTTCTAAGGAAATCAGGACTTCAGTATTAATCGCTTCATTTTTACCCAATTCGGTGATTTTATTCTCTTTAATGAGTTGCCTGGTTTTTTCTGAAGAAATATATTCCAGACCGGGGAAACCTACCAGGCTACTTTCCCGGTTTAAAGCTTCGAGGGAGGGAATATGGGTTGTGGAAGTCACTACTATTTTGGATACAGGAATATTGATCCGTTGATCATATTTAATTTTTGACGGCACCTTCGACTCATTTTCTACCAACAGATAACTATAGGTTTTATCGGCTTCGGGCCAGGGGTTTTCTACGTTTAAAATTTTATATCCTTCATATTGAACGATCGTAAAGCCTTTGGCGTAATTGACAGCTAATGTATCTCCCGATTGATTTAAATCGGAAGGGTTTTTCCTGTCAGTTTTACAGGCAAAAATGAACAAGGTCGAAAAAAAGAGAAATAAAAGACGTTTCAACAAGATTTGGTTTTAGTTTTCAAAAGTAAGATTAATTAAAATTTTACTCACCAAAGAAACATAATTGTTTAAGTTTGCACTGAAATTTTGGTTTGAAACGGTTTTATAAAAAAATATAACAACCGAATCGATTAAAAGGGAATCAGGTTGAAGTTAGAATTACAAAGTTGGAAGTGAATTTTTTTACATCCCACCTCGTACTTCTAACTTCAAAAATGCCTGAGCTGTTCCCGCAACTGTAAGCTTAGTTCTGATATTTATCAGGGCGCTTGTTGTTACTACTTCTAAAACCACTGTCCCGAAACTAAAGGGATGGGAAGGTAAACAACAAGACGCAAGCCAGGAAACCTGCCACATTTCACAAAAAATGTCAAACTTTCGGGATAAAAGTTTGGTGTAGTTTACTACACTTTTTTCCTGGTTAAATTTTATTGTATGTACAAAAAATTATGGATTTATGGTGCATTCCTGTGCACTGGTTTGTCGTATGCACAACAAACCGAAACAGAAGTTGAATCCTTGGACGAAGTGGTCCTTATCGATTCAAAATTTGAACTGAAGCGTGAAAACAGCGGAAAAGTGGTTACTAAAATAACCGCCGATGACTTGGAAAGAAGCCGTGGACAAAGCATCCCAGAAATAATTAACCGTGTGAGCGGGATTGAGATTAACGGTTCCAGGAGCAACGAGGGTCTTAATCTGGGTTATTATGTTCGCGGAGGAAGGAACCGTCAGGTTGTTATAATGGTAGATGGGGTTCAGTTAAGCGATCCATCAGCGATTTCAAATGATTTTGATTTAAGGCTATTGCCGCTGGATCAGATAGCATCAATTGAAATTATAAAAGGAGCTTCAAGCACGCTCTATGGTTCCGGAGCTGCAACTGCCGTTATCAGTATTACCACAAAAGAGCCGGTGAATAAAAAAATAGGCCTTCAACTACAATCAACCGTGGGAACTAATCAAACTCAGAAGGATCAGGATTATAAGCTTGCCCAATTTGACAACGCAGTTGGCGTGAGTGGAAGATTGTCCAAATTTAACTATCAATTGAATTTCAGCAATCGCTATTCAGAAAATATGTCGGCTATAAAATCTGCCAATGACAATGAGAGTTTTGATGATAATCCTTTTTCAAAATACAATGTTTATGCCCGGGTGGGTTATAAAATAAACAACCAATTGAAGTTTTATGTCTATGGAAATTTTGATAAATTCAATTCTTCATTTGACGATTCCTTTATGTATGCCGATGCGGATAATGATCTTAAAAGCGAGCAATTCAGGACAGGCAGCCATTGGGTAGCTACTTATAAGAATGGAAGTTTTATTTTTAACGATAGTTATACCGAGTCGAATCGGGAAGTGAAATCTGATTTTCCGAATAAATATGACAGTAAAGTCTATGCTTTTGATGGCTATAACAAATATGTCTTTAGTAAAAAAATCCATACAATTCTTGGTGTAAATGGAATTTTCAGCAATTTCAACAGTTCCAGTATTCCTTTTGGTGAAACCGAATTTCAACAAACTGTTAGTGATAAAACAGCCAATTTTGAAATTGTGGATCCGTATGTGAATGCTGTATATGTTTCCAGCTTTGGATTCAATTTGAATGCCGGAACAAGACTGAACATTCACAGCGAATACGGGAATCATTGGGTTTATAATGTAAATCCATCTTATACTTATCAATTAAAAGAAGGCTATTTAAAAGCCCTTACTTCTTATAGCACTTCATATATTACACCTTCCCTTTATCAGCTTTTTGCTCCTAATTATGGGAATTTAAATCTAAATCCTGAAGAAAATTCTACGTTTGAGGCCGGATTGGAATTTCATTCTAAAAAATTCGATCTTAGCGCAGTTTATTTCAGTAGAAATTCTGAGAATTTTATCGATTTTGTTACTGTTGATCCTGTAAATTTCATTTCAGAATATCAAAATGTAACGGAAGAATTTAGTGCGAGTGGAGTGGAAGTTGAGTTCAAATTAATGCTTTTAGAAAACCTTAATTTTACTGGGAATTACACCTTTACTGAAGTTGATGAAAAGTTCGCGCTTCGTATACCCAAACATAAAATAAATGCCCGGTTGGGTCTGAGCATCGCTAAAAACACCTTTACTTCCTTGAGCTATCAGTTCAATGATGACCGGACCGATTCATATTTTAACAATAATACTTTCGAAAATGAGCTGGTTGTACTGGAGAGTTTTGGAGTGCTGGATTATTATATCAGTCATCAGGTAAATGAGCATCTTAAAATATTT
>JBDNHN010000190.1:0-4079 GCA_041688725.1 Gillisia sp. | reverse complement strand
GTTTATCGGCCACATTATCTGCTTTATAAGTTGAAGATGTAAAAACCAATACCTGTTTTAAATTCTTGTGTTTGATAAGATAACGCAAAAGTTGCCCTTTTTTCTCTTCCGACACAAAATAAGCCAGTTGTGAGATCAGGTCAAAATTATCACTTTCCGGTTCAATTTTAACAACCAGAGGATCGCGCAACAAGATCTGGTTGATGTTAGTAACATCTTCATTTAGGGTGGCAGAGAACAGCAAATTTTGACGCCTTTTAGGTAAAAGGGCAAATATGCGGCTCATTTCTTCTTTGAAACCAAGATTCAGCATTTTATCGGCCTCATCCAGGACAAGGCTTTCAATATTGGATAATTTTACGGCATTAGATTCAACCAATTCCAATAACCTTCCAGGAGTGGCAACCAAGATATTGACACCTTGCAAAGCCTTCATTTGCGGATTTATGGCAACGCCCCCAAAAACCGCTAGGGATTTTATTCGTTCCGGAAGCGCCGATCCGAACAACCGAAAAACTTCTCTTACCTGCATTGCCAGTTCACGGGTTGGCACAAGCACCAAAACATTTACGTGCCTGTTTTTTGAAGCAGTATTGGCTCTCAAATTCATTAAAATTGGCAATACATAACCCGCGGTCTTACCCGAGCCTGTTTGGGCAATTCCCAGGACATCCTTTCCATTTAAAATTGCCGGGATCACCTCCATTTGAATGGGATATGGCTGAGTGTAATTTTGATCGGCCAATGCTTGTAATAACGAGGGAGATATGCCTAAGGAAGAAAAATCCATGATTGTTTGTTCTTGTTATGGTTGAAAAAATTTCAAATTGCAAATATAAGGGAAAATGATGGAGTGATGAAGTGATGGAATGAGGAGGTAACGAAATGATAAAGTAATAATCAAACAGCGTCACAAGGTCACAGCGTTACAACATCACAGTATTTAATTGTTTTGAGTATTTTCTTTGACAATTAAGTAATGGTTTGGTTTAATTGTGGTTTCGCCAATCAGAACTTTTTCATTTGGATCAATTTTGATTAGCATTGGAGTTTCACTGAAATTGAAGAAAGCTTTAATGATCTCACCATTGTATTTCCGGATGAATGAAATTTGATTATTGGAAAAGGATAAATTTTCATAGTCACCATATTGAAGAACAGGCTCTGAATTGCGAAGGGCGATGAGCTTTTTATAATTATTCAACAGAGAATTTTCCTGTTTTTCCAGGGCCTCAACATTTAATAAGCTATAGTTTTGATGAACTTTTATCCAGGGAGTATTATCCGAAAAACCTGCAAATAATTCATTATTCCATTGCATTGGACTTCTGGATTTGTCCCTGTTATGCAGATTCCCAATTTCCAATGCTTTTGTTTCAGAATTTCCATCCTTTAAAGCTAAGTTATAATGAGTACGTCCCTGAATATCTTTCATTTCTTCAATGGAATTAGCTTCAATATTTTGCATCCCGATTTCTTCTCCATAGTAAATAAAAGGAACTCCTTTTGCAGTGAGAATTAATGCAGCCAGGGATTCTGCCCTGTCAGGATTATTTTCGGCTAATCGGGAAATGAGACGCGGCATGTCATGACTTCCAAAAAACAGGGTTGGGTAGTTTTGCATGTTTTTTTCCATGCTCACCAATTCGTCAAAAATCCTTTGCGCTGAGAATTCTTTGATGCTGCCAAAATTGAAATTAAAAACTACATCCAATAGATCTTTGGATTGATAATTTTTGAGTTCTTCAATTTTATCACTCCCGATTTCACCAACTACAAAACGGTTTGGATATTCATTTATAGTTGATTTTATGGTACGCATCGCCGTTTTTATACCGGTCTGATCTTTATCGTAGAGATGTACCTGTTCCCCGTCTTTGTATGGATTATCCGGAGCATTTTTATCGGTTGTGAGAAAATTTATGACATCCAGTCTAAAACCATCTACGCCCAACTCAAGCCAGAATCTTAAAACATCCTGAATTTCTTCAACCACTTTTGGATTTCCCCAGTTTAGATCGGCCATTTTCACATCAAACTGATGGTAATAATATTGATCTGTAATGCTATCCTGTTCCCAGGCCGGGCCTCCGAAAAAAGATTCCCAGTTATTGGGAGCATCCTTCCAGATGTAATAATCTCTGTATGGATTGTCTTTTGATTTTTTGGCCTGCTGAAACCATTCAGAATCTGTAGAAGTATGGTTTACCACCAGATCCATAATTATTTTAATATCCCTTTTATGGGCTTCATTTAAGAAAACCTTAAAATCCTGAAGTGTGCCGTAAGTTGGATCAATTTTGTAATAATCAGAAACATCATAACCGTTATCCACTTTGGGGGATTCCAAAAACGGGGTGAGCCAGATTCCTTTTACTCCCAGGTCTTCTATATAATTCAATTTTGAGGTCAGGCCTTTAAAATCGCTAAAGCCATCTCCATCACTATCTTTGTAACTGGGCATGTAAATTTCGTAGAAAACGGTTTCTTTCCACCAGGTATCTTCATTATCAGATTCCTTTTCCTTTTGGCAAGACTGTGTCAGGAAAATAAATAAGATCAATACAACTATTTTCAGAGAATGCATGTATTTAATTTAAATGATGATTTTTTGAATCGATTCAGAATAACATATAATAAAGGCTTCAGGATAAGCCAAAGCCTTAATTAAAAAAATGGATAATCAATTTGAATAAAACCAATGCTTACCTGTATGCCACAACAGTGTTATTCACATAATATTTTCCGTCTTTTAACAAAACCTTTGAGCCTGCAGGAATTTCAACAATTAACCTTGATGACTGCATTGGGATCATTAATTTTTCGGAATTTTTTACGTTCTTTACAAGTACCTGATGTGAGATCGCATCATATAGATCAACAGCTTCAGTATTTTCACTCTGATAGGTTACAAACATTTCCTTTGGATGTGGATTGTATAAAAGAAAGGTAGGAAAGGCATTCCCGCGGTAAAAATCGGTTGCCAAACAATCCAATTTTAGAATTTCCGGAACATCTGTTTTTTCAATAATTGATCCGGCTATCCCCACATGTCCGCTTCCATACACACTAAATTGAGAAACATCGGGATTTCCTTCTACCCAATGTGGTCCATCGCCAATGGCTACAGGTTCTTCTATATCTTTATATTCTTCAAAATGAGGTTCTTTAATCAAACCTTCATAAGCTATTACGCCTTTAGTGAACTGTTTTTGTTCCGGTATGGTTTGATGATCATCGGGCATTTCATAAGGATAGAAGAATTTTAAGGCATTGCTCGCATTGAGCATCCATTTTCCAACGACATCCGCGTATCGCTGATCATATCTTACCATTGGTACCAAAGGCCACATGGTATCATAAGTATTCATCAAAAAAGCAAAACCTCCGTGATCTACGGTACTCCCAACCAATCCGGACACATCGTACCCGTTCCAGTTATCATCTAAAACTCCCCAGCCTTCCCTGCATTCGGGCGTGCCGTTAAAAGTCCATTCAAGAATTTTTTTGTAGTCGTAATTTGTTCCTTCTTCGGCATTTAAACGAGCTGCAACGTAAGCACCAAAAGGCATCAAAATTTCATAGAACTTATTGTCCTCCTGAGCCAATAAAGCCTCTAAAGAAGATTTAGCTCCCGCCAGATATTTTGGATCCTCAAATTGCCGGTATGCCGAATATAGTACATAGGCATGTCCTGCTGCTGCATCCTGTTGTTTACAGATCCAATTATCCTTTGGTTCCAGGGTTGAATAATCAAAAAACGAATGCTTGTAATTCCCTGCCATTACCGAATCTGCCTGATAAAACTTATCTGCAACCGTGCGCATGATATCTGAATAATCTTTTTCTTCTGGATAAAAACTGGCTACGCCATAAAATAACACATTGGGATACACATCATACCACCAATCCCTGGCATACCCCCCGCCAAGTAAAGCTACTTCAGGACTTGTGTTATTCATCACAATATTCCATTCGGTATCAGAATTATAATAATTCTTTAACATGGAAACGTAATTCTTACCGTTTTGATCAGATTTATCAATACCGACAAGGCTTGCACCAAAAACAGAACCTAT
>JBDNHN010000189.1:0-4063 GCA_041688725.1 Gillisia sp. | reverse complement strand
GAATTACTACAAGCCAATAATCTCCTTATCCCAGGAGATTCATATGCAATTATAAGATATCATTAAAATGAAAAACCTCGTAATCAGTAGGATTACGAGGTTTTTAGTTGAGTATAATACTCGAAAAGTGGAGTCGGAGGCACCACTATGCTGAAAATTCACACGAACCACTTTAGCCCCTGTTTATTGTAAAATGTCTTTAAAAACAACGTTTGTGAGGTGTTTTTGTCTTGAAGATGTTTTGTTTGGATTGATCTAATTTGCATTTAATTGCGTTTTACCGTACAATAACCGTACAGATTTATTAGATTTGTAGTGATAAAAAAATCTATATATGGCTACAGTTAATTTTCTCTACCGCTCTACAAAAAGTAATGCATGCTTAAATATACGTTTGTTGTTTCGGTATAATAATGAGGATGTTGTAATTGGAGGAAAATCTAAAATTGAGGTTTCAAAGGACTACTGGAAAAATTACCACACTCTAAAGCGTACTAAAGATATAGAGATTAAGAACTTACAAACTTCTGTAAATGCTAAAATATCCAAACTTGAAAATCATATCCTAAATGAATTTAATAAAGTCTCTTATAATTCAATAGATAATGATTGGTTAAAGAATACAATTAAAAATTATCATCATCCTTTAGCTGAAAAACCATCAATACCAAGAGATCTTATATCTTACATTGATTTTTATCTGGAATATCGAAAGAATGAAATTACCGAAGCTAATCGTAAAAAGGTAAAAATAGCTCAAAACAAAATGCTCAGATTGGAAAAGAGTCTGGGAAAGCGAATTGGGATTTATGATATTAATGAAGATTTTAAAAAAGCATACGTAGATTTCAGTCTCGATCAATTATATTCCCAAAATACTCAACAAAGGGAGTTAGTTCTATTGAAAACCATTTGTTTTCATGCCCGACATCAAGGTTTAAAAACTCACCATCAACTTGATGGACTAAAACTTAATAGAGAGGAAACTCATAATATCTATTTAAATACCATCGAAATTGATTACATCAAAAAGGTCAAATTAGAAGAAGAATATTTAAATAATTCTAGAGATTGGCTAGTAATAAGTTGCTTTACAGGTCAAAGAGTTTCTGACTTTATGAGATTTAGTTCAGATATGATCAGGGAAGAAAATGGAAAATATCTTTTGGAGTTTACACAAATGAAAACCAAAAAAATTATGACCATACCTTTAACTAAGGAGGTCCGTGAGGTCCTTAAAAAGCGTGGAGGTGAATTTCCTCGTGCCATTTCGGATCAACGTTACAATGATTATATTAAAATTGTTTGTAAGCGGGCAAAAATAAATGAAGAGGTAATAGGAAAAAGAAGAATATCTATTGCACTGGAAGGTTCAAAGCCAAAGAGGAATGATTACAGGGACAAACTAGATACCTTTAAGAAATGGCAGTTAGTTAGTTCTCACATTGGTAGACGTTCTTTTGCAACTAATTATTACGGAAAAGTGCCTACGACTTACCTTATTAACATTACAGGTCACGGTAGTGAGAAAATGTTTTTAAATTATATTAAAAAAAGTAATAAAGATTTAGCTTTAGAAGGCTATCAATATTTTGATTAAAATAGATTGCAATAGATGGACGATCACAAATACCTAGAGATAATTTTATTAGGCATACAAAAGCACCGCAGATACCTAGCGGAATACTTTAAAAGGGAACAACTCAAAGCTGAAGAACAATATGTAGGAATAGATGAATTTAAATATAGATTGTTAGATCTGGTAAGATGTATAAACCTAGAATCAAGGTTTTGGAAATGTTTGATTGACATTACATCAAGGTCAATGTCTCCTGATGAGGCTATGCATCCTGAAGAACAAGAAAAATTACATTATCTAAGAAATAAGAATACTCTATTGTCTACAGTGAACCGTAACAGGAGTTGGTCAGAAGGCGAAGTAGAAGATATGATGGATAGCACCAAGGTTATGGTTGATGCACTTATAAAAGCTTTTGGTTTTTCTCTTGACAAAGAGGCGGTGGATCTTCCAGAAATAAACGAGAACAATAAAGATCCACAACACCTCTTTCTGAAAGAAACAACATCCAAGTCCTTTGAGGCAGTCGAAAGATCTCTCCACGATCCTAATCTGTGGAATCTGAGATGTTATAAATTGTTCAATTATTTATTTAAGAACTATTATCGTGGTAAAAAAAGAGAATTAACCAATATTTGGTTTTATTTAAAAGAATTCGACCCACAAAACTACACATTAATAGCAACCAAGGATCGCTATAAGGAATTCATAAAAAACCATTGCGGACAAGTCTTAAAGAACTTCGATAAAGCCTCTATTAAATTCGAAGAAAAAGACCGGCCTATTATGGATGCCCATAGGATTGAATTCGAGAATTATCGACCTTAATATTTGGCCTTCGAATAACACGCTAAAACACGCTAAAAACACGTAAAAAACACTTTTCTCACTTCTTTTTTCAGCACTCTTTTGAGTTGCTCATTTGCAAAGAATCAAAACTTTACAAAATGAGTACATTACAATTTATTCAAACAACACCTGAACAATTAGTAGAACTAATTAATAATGGAGTTAAAAGTCAGTTGAATGAGTTTAGGAAGGAACTTAATACCCAAACTGCTAATGAGGAATTATTGACAAGGAAACAAACTTGTGAATTTTTACAGATAGACAGTTCCACTCTTTGGCATTGGACAAACAAAGGAAAAGTAAAAGCTTATTCCATAGCAGGAAAACGGTACTACAAGCGAAGTGAAATAATGAATTCATTAACTCTATTAAAAAAATAAAGTTATGAGTAGTTCTAACACCAATGTCGGTGACGAAGAGAATGAGAAAGATGTTTTTTGGATTAAAACGTATAACCAAAGAACCCAGAAGTCAGAATATCAACTGGATGAACCAAAACTTCGGATTTTTCTTGAAAATGAGGGGTTTTGCCTATTTCAGGGTGAGCCTGTTCAAATTATAGGAAGTATAGCCAAAAAAATAACTCCGGAAATTCTCTTTTTATTTTCTCTGCGGCATGTAGAAAGTTTTAAAGATCCGCTTTTGGAGGCTGTGTTTATTAAGAGGGGAGAGACATTACTTTTAAAGAATAAGGCAATCATCTTATCACTTCCAGAATGTAGTATTGATGTAATAAAAGACACCAAAAATATCAGTTATAAGTATTATCAGAACGGAATTGTCAAAGTGGAACCGGAGAAGGAAGTTATGCTGGTATCTTACGATTCAGTACCAGGTTTTGTTTGGGATAATTTGATAAAACAGAGAGATTTTAAGATCCCTAAAGACACCGAATTTGAAAAAGGCATGTTTGCAAGGTTTGTAAGGAATATCTCTAACAATGAAGATCACTTTACCTCGATTTGTACTGCAATAGGTTATCTTCTTCATAACTATAAGGACCAGCGGAAGCCAATCGCAATAATAATTAATGATGAAAATCTCATTGATGATGGAAAACCCGAAGGTGGAACAGGAAAAGGACTATTAATAAAAGCTTTGGCTCACATAGTAGAAAAAGCTTTTTATAATGGCAAAAATTCCAGTTTCAGTAATGATAAATTCGCTTATCAGAATGTAAAAGATACAACAGATATATTATTTATAGATGATGCCCCGAGAAACTTTGATTTCGAATCCTTGTTCAGTGTTCTAACTGATGACCTTCCGGTGGAAAAAAAACATCAACCTGTGAAAGTTATTCCATTTGAAATGAGCCCTAAATTTGTGATATCAACGAACTATACGATCAATGGGGACAGCTCGAGTTTTAAGCGGAGAAGATTTGATATTTTTCTTAATAACTTTTACCATTCAGGTCATACTCCTGCCGACGATTTCGGTGATGAATTTTTCCACGGCTGGGATGAAAAAGAATGGCAGCTTTTTGATCATTTTATGATGGCTTGTTTGCGAAGTTTTTTGACGTTAGGTTTAATATCGTACGAAGATGATGGTTGGCGACTAAAGAAACTAAAAAATGAAACCTCGTCTGACTTTATAGAACTGATGGAGAAAGAGTATCAAGCGAAGAAT
>JBDNHN010000188.1:0-5059 GCA_041688725.1 Gillisia sp. | reverse complement strand
TGAGCCTTCAAAGCCTGCTCCCAAAAAAGGTAATTGTGGTAGAACAAAATCCGGATGTGAATTCAATTTCAGAATTGCAGCAACTGGGATCTAAAACCTGGCCTTTTGAAATTACACATCATTTTATCCACCAAACCGGAGCCTGTAATGCCAGGAATATAGCTTTGGAAGCAGCAGATTCTGATTGGATCTTTTTTGCTGATGATGATATTCGTTTTGAACCTGATTTATTGGAAAAAATGGTAGAGGAAATAAACCGACTTGGAGTATCTTCAATTAATATGAACTCTAAACAAGAAGGGGAAAAAACAATTTTCAAAGAAATAAAACAATGGGGCAGTTTTGGTACGGCAACAGGTATAGTTAAAAGCTTTTTTGCGAAACAATGCGCTTTTTCCTCAATTTATGAACACGGCTATGGAGAGGATGTCGATTTTGGGATGCAGTTACGAAATGTAGGTTGTGATATCATTTACCATCCAGAAACTGAAATTCTGCACTTAAAAGCCCCGATGGGAGGATTTCGGGAAAAACCGGTATTAGCCTGGGAACAGGAAGAACCCTTGCCCAAACCCTCGCCAACTGTGATGGCTTTCGCCCTTAAATATTATACAAAAGAGCAAATCAAGGGTTTTAAAACCTCTTTGTTTTTAAAATTCTACAATACACAGGAAATAAAAAATCCGATAACCTATATTCGCGAAATGAAAAAGCGATGGGGAAAAAGCGAGAAGTGGGCAGGGAAGTTGATGTAGGAAAAGTGACTAGTGGTGAAAAAGGGGATTGGGAGACTTTGAGAAGAAGAGACTGGGAGACGAGGGGACTTGGAGGAAAAGCTACTGGGATAAATAAATAATTTTATTGGAATTCAGATTTATTTTTATCTAATATTTATATTTTGAATTAGGATCTGTTTTTGTTGGAAAAACACGATATATCTTTATTAATCGATCCTGAATTTTGTAAACTAATATAAACGGATATTTATAAACAGGTACTTGTCTAAAGTCCTTATAAACTACCTGAAATATTAAAGGATTATTGACAATATACTTAACAGTATTTTCGACTTCTTCTAAAAAATTTTCTGCAATTAGTGGGGAAATTCTAGTGTACCAGTCAAAAGAATCTGCTAAATCAAGTTGGGCGGCATCTTCAATTTTGATTCTGTATTTATTTTTCACTTCTGTTTCTTACAAAATTTTTTGTATCCTCCCAGGAATGAAATACAGATTTCCCTTTCTGCTCCTTGTCATTAGCATCATCAAGGGCTTTTTTTTGAAATTTGTTCAGAGGGGTATCCTTTTTTTCGAACCAATCCCCGGAAAGCAAACTGAAAAGTTTTGCTTTTTCAGAAACTGATAAGTCCTCAATGAGCTTAGCTAAATTTTCTACAGAGATGTTTGAATTGGTGTTCATTGTACAAAGATAAATAAATAATTTATTTTAAAAACTAAAGCTTTAATTTTAAAGCTTTTAGAGCTGTGGAAAACAGACTTGGTTTTGAATGTTTATGTTTTTATTTAAAAATTTGCGGAAAGTGAAATTGGTTTTTTTAGTGCAACTTTAAGTCTTAGCACCTTGGTGGCAGGAATTTGGTATTCTATTGGATGTTTAAAAATTTCTTAAAGAATTGAGAAGCCATTGTTAGAAGAGCGAGGTTTGGGCAGTTTCCTCGCACGAATGAGACGAAGACGGGAGGCAGTCCTCTTTTTCTAAATCGGGAAGATTTTTTGGAAAAAACTTCGTCACCTCGTCACTCCATCACAAGGTCACTACTTAACAAGGTCTCTTCCTCACATTTTAGAAAATTATCAACACTAATCCTTTATATTTGCTTCTATGAAATTTCAATTGAACCTGAGTAAAAATGGGATTAAACATACGAGATGAAGTTTAGCCTGATTATTTGCACATACCAAAGACCGGATGCTTTACTTAAGCTTTTAAAGTCGGTGCAGTTGCAAAGTCTTTATCCCGATCAAATTTTGATAGTTGACGGGTCTACCAATTTAGAAACCCAAAATACCCTGGAAAGAAATATGTTTAAACATATTGAATATTTCCTGGTAAACACTGAAAACCGTGGCCTTACAAAGCAACGAAATTTCGGAATTTCCAAGGTTTTAGAAAATATTGAGGTGGTTTGTTTTCTGGATGATGATATTGTTTTAACTCCGGAGTATTTTAAAAATATTGTGAGCACTTATAATGAATTTCCTGATGCTGTTGCGGTGGGAGGATATATCCTGGATGAAGTGCAATGGAAAAGAAATTCGGATGAAAAGGCAAAGAAATTCGACGAATTTGAAATGGATGGCTGGGTTAGAAAGTTGGGAAGTCGGAATGTCCTCCGTAAAAAACTAGGTTTGCTAAGCGACCAACCTCCAGGTTATATGCCGGAATTTTCCAATGGGTTGTCCGTAAGTTTTTTACCGCCTTCAGATAAAACCTATCTAGTAGAATTTTTTATGGGCGGAGTTTCATCCTATCGGAAAGAATTGTTTAAAGAAATAAATTATTCATCTTATTTTGAGGGTTATGGACTTTATGAGGATATGGATTTTTGCCTGCGAGCCTCTAAAATCGGTCAATTATATGTGAATACCGCTGCCCAATTATTTCATTATCACGAGGAGGCAGGAAGACCAAACCAATTCATATATGGGAAAATGGTAGTGAGGAATGGTTGGTATGTTTGGCGGGTAAAATATCCAAATCCTACTATAAAAGCTCAACTTAAGTGGCATCTTACTCTCCTAACATTGACACTAGTACGTTTTGGAAATAGTATAACCACCAATGAGAAAAAGGAAGCATTTACAGAAAGTATTGGGAGAACAGTAGGATGGTTTAGTCTTATTTGGAATAAACCAAAAGTACGGAGATAATATGAAAAAGAAGATCTTTATTTTTTTTGGAATCATACTTCTTACCGGGATTTTCATTCTTATAATTTTTAATTACCGGTATCCGTTTATCAGCCCAAAAGGAGGGCACTGGTCTTTAGGATTCACAGACTCTTCTAAAATTTTACCGACTGTTATAGTGGATCCTGATAATATTATTACCTATAAACACATAGACAGTCTCATTCCTGAAGCCATTGATTATATAGCAGATCCTTTTTATATCAAAGAAGGGGATGTCTATTATCTTTTTGTGGAACAGAAAGGAGAAGGAAATGCAAATATTGCCTTGTTGACCTCTACTGATGGAGAAAATTACCGGTACAAAGGAATTGTTCTGGATGAAGATTTTCACCTTTCCTATCCGCAAATTTTTAAACATGAAGAGGAATTTTACATGTTACCGGAAGCTAGTGGTTCTAACCAGCTTTTACTGTATAAGGCGGAAAATTTCCCCTACGATTGGAGAATAAGCGATACGCTTATTAAAAATATAGTTTTAAAAGATCCATCTATAATGTTAAGCGAGGAATTAAATTTGATCGTCGCCGTTGATAATGATCTAAAACAGTATATGTTTACAGCCGATTCCCTGAAAGGCAACTGGACGGAAGCAAAAAATTACAAACAACGCTGGGGCAATGAGACTCGGCCGGGAGGAAGGTTTTTTAAAGTGGACAATAACTGGTACCTTCCCCTGCAAAATCGCTCTTTGGGTTATGGTACGGGGATCTCGCTTTATAAACTGGAAATCGAAAATGACAAACTGGAATTTAAACTGGCGGAAAAGATGTATTTAGGTCCGCAACAGGAAATAGAATGGTTTAACAGAGGAATGCACCAGCTTGATATTCAAAAATACGGGGATGAATATTATATGGTTTATGACGGGGATCGGAATATAAACGATGAAACGGCTTTTCAGTACAAAAGAACCATTAAATTTAATTTGATCGATATTTATAATTATTTTAGGGATTAACCAAGCTTCAATTTTAATACGTCAGAATTCATCTAGATGCTAAAAACTTTCAGAACCGATTTGCACAAGTATAAGCTCTATAGCGGTAAAACTGCCATGAGTTTAATATTAACTCACCAAGGTCTTTGGGCAATTTTGGTTTACAGGATAAACAATTCTATTTTTCGCGCTGATATTCCGAATGTCCTAAAAAAATCGCTTCTTTTTATTGGTATGTTCTTTCAAAAATTCACAGAAATTATTACGGGAATTTCAATTCCGTATTCAACACAAATAGGAGATCATTTTTATATTGGGCATTTTGGAGGAATCATAATTAATTCTAAAGCAATAATCGGCAATAATTGCAATATTTCGCAAGGGGTAACTATTGGCATAAGCGGAAGAGGAGTGAGAAGAGGCGTTCCCATAATTGGAAATAATGTTTATATAGGTGCTAATGCAGTGGTTGCCGGTAGTATAAGTGTAGGAGACAATGTGGTTATTGGTGTCAATTCTCTGGTAACGGAATCCGTAGAACCCAATATTACAGTTGTTGGAGTACCGGCAAAAAAGGTGAATGATAACTCTTCTGAAAATTATATTTAATGAAATTTTTGGTTGTCACAAATGCACCTACTTTCAATATAGACGGGAAATATGCCGCCTATGCTCCTTATGTAAATGAAATGGATATTTGGTTTGAAAATGTAAAGGAAAAAGGGATTATTTCACCTTCAACATATCCTGAATCTATATATGTGAAGGATTTTGATCATCAGGATATTAAGTTTTTTAAACTTCCTTTCTTAAAGTTATCTAATCCGTTTCAAATACTTCGTTTTTTATTTTTTATACCATTATTGAAAATTAAAATTATCCGTTCTTTTATATGGGCAGATCACATTCATTTGCGTTGTCCGGGGAATATCGGCTTAATTGCCTCTGTACTTCAAATATTCTTCCCGGGAAAACCAAAAACCGTAAAATATGCCGGAAACTGGGATCCCAATTCCAAACAACCCCGGAGTTACAGGCTTCAAAAGTGGATATTAAGCAATACTTTTCTAAGCAAGAATATAAAGGTGTTGGTGTATGGGGAGTGGCCGGAGCAATCAAAAAATATTGTGCCTTTTTTTACGGCATCTTTTTCGGAAACGGAAAAAGGCTTGCGTAACAAAGACTTCAC
>JBDNHN010000187.1:0-5574 GCA_041688725.1 Gillisia sp. | reverse complement strand
AAAATATACGTCAACTTAGTTCGAAAAATCATCGAAATAAAAAAATTATCAGAAAATTTATTGATCTTCAAAAATGGACTGGAGGCCTTGGATTACTTTAAGGTGATCTTATCCAATTTGACCGAAGATAAATTACCGGAAATCATTTTTCTAGACCTGAATATGCCGGTGATGGACGGTTGGGAATTTTTAGGTGAATTTGTCAAGATTAAAAACAATTTCGATAAAAAAATAAGCCTGTACGTGGTTTCTTCCTCCATTGACCCCCGGGATTTGGAACGGGCAAAATCCTTCAATCTGGTTACCGATTATTTGATCAAGCCTATTGAATTAAAGAAATTCGAAAAAATATTTGACAAAAATGTGGCTTAGATTTCGGTTTTAGAATCTGATTCTTTCTTGGGAAAAGCTTTTTTATTGAATAGCAAAAGCAGGGTTACCCCTGTGCTTATTGCTGTATCGGCAATATTGAATACCGGATCAAAAAAGGAAAAATATTCCCCTCCCCAAAATGGGATCCATTTTGGAAGCATCCCCTCAACTAATGGGAAATAAAGCATGTCTACCACTTTCCCGTGAAATATAGTGCCATAACCCCCTCCTTCTGGTAAAAAGGCCGCTGCCTGGCCGTAACTATCGTCAAAAATGACTCCGTAGAAAACAGAGTCAATAATATTTCCCAGGGCTCCGGCAAAAATAAATGAGATCGCAACGATCAAGATTCGTGAACTTTTATTGCGCACAGCATCCCATAACCAGTAACCTATTCCCACAATGGCCCCCAAACGAAACAAGGTAAGCAGAAGTTTTCCGTATTCTCCGGGGATTTTTGCTCCCCAGGCCATTCCTTCGTTTTCGACGAACAAAATCCGGAACCAGTCAAAAACCCTTATTTCTTCTCCAAGATTGAAATGTGTTTTAATGTATATTTTTGAAATTTGATCGATTAATAAAATCAATATTATAATGAAAGTTGCTTTTTTTAAGGACATTGAATGTGGGTGTTAAAAACGGCTCAAAAATACTACTATTATTTAGTTTTCCGGCACACTTATATTTTCATTAATGGATGTGGGATTAACCTGATGCTTTCCGTATTCCGGCACCGGCAAATTTACTGTACCATTTCGGGAACTTGCTGTAATTTTTTCATCGTAAGCGGCATCCCAAATTGAACCG
Organism: Gillisia sp.; assembly: GCA_041688725.1. Classification (GTDB taxonomy): domain Bacteria; phylum Bacteroidota; class Bacteroidia; order Flavobacteriales; family Flavobacteriaceae; genus Gillisia. Next base: position 4,395 of record JBDNHN010000187.1, on the reverse strand, counting down.
ATATAGGTATTGATCACGGCACTTCCCTCCAAATTTTCAAGCCTGCAATAACCAGATTTCAATTCAATTTGAAAATTTTTGAAAGTTCCCTTTCCGATTACTGAAGCTATATTCGATCTCACAAATACCTGGAAATTTTCAGGTGTTTCCAAGGTAATTTCCATTGAAAACACTTTATGACCACTCAGTTTATCATATCCGCCTTGTAAAATATTCCAAAATTTTGAAGTGAGAATCATTTTATTTTGACGCATTTACGTCTCCAGGGAAATATCATTAAAATATTCACCTTCGGAGTGAGAAGTTAAAATAATTTGATGTGTTTCTGAAGTTATTATATTGATTTTAAAAACTTCATCTGTATAAATATAGAGTTGCTCTATTTTTTCAGCATCAAAACTTTGAGCGGTGTTCTTTTGAGAAAATCCAGAAACAACAAAAATAATACTTAAGAGAATAGAAATAAAAAAATTCATGGTAAGAATCTATAGAAAAAACGCTCCAATATGATAAATCACGATGGAGCGTTCAATTTATTTTAAAAAACCTAACGTTTAGCGCTGCATATTTTTTGCTTCAATGGTCAAAGTTGCATGAGGAACTATTCTCAGGCGTTCTTTGGATATCAATTTCCCGGTTTCCCTGCAAATCCCGTAGGTTTTACTTTCAATGCGGATCAATGCGTTTTTAAGATCCCTGAGGAACTTTTCCTGCCTTATGGCTATTTGCGAGTTAGCTTCTTTACTCAGGGTCTCACTCCCCTCTTCAAAGGCCTTAAACGTCGGGGAAGTATCATCTGTCCCATTATTGCTGTCGTTTACATAAGCATTTTTATAAAGCTCCAATTGTTCCTGTGCTTTCTTAATTTTGGCCTGAATCAATTCCTTAAATTCAACTAATTCGGCATCACTGTAACGTAGTTTAGTTTCTATTGACATGGGGGTTAGTGTTTTTTTATAAACAATTTTGTGGTGACGTCGTCAAATTCAATATCTGTACCAACGGCTACCGCTTCTGCAAGTTCAAGTTTAACTGTTAATGTTTCGTTTTTAATATAATTTATATTTTCTAAAATGGCATCTTCAATAATACCGTCTTTTTGAATGGTAACCTCTATGGTATCGGTCACTTCAAATCCGGAATCTTTTCTCAAATTTTGAATTCTATTGACCAATTCCCGGGCAATTCCTTCTTTTTTTAGTTCCTCAGAAATATTTACATCCAGAGCTACCGTAATATTTCCGCTGCTTGCAACCAACCAGCCTTCAATATCCTGTGAAGTAATAACCATTTCTTCAGCGACCAAATTAATCATTTTTCCGTTAACTTCCACTGTAATTTTTCCCTCAATCTCAATAGTTATAATATCTTCCGAAGAAAATTGCTCAATTACATTGGTAACCGCTTTCATATCCTTTCCAAATCTGGGTCCAAGGACTTTAAAATTTGGTTTTACCTGTTTTATCAGAAGCCCCGAGGCATCGTCAATCAATTCAATTTCCTTTACGTTCACTTCAGATTTGATCAAATCCTCTACCGCCTCTATTTCGGCCCGCTGCTGTTCATCCAGCACAGGAATCATGATGCGTTGCAGTGGCTGACGAACTTTTATCATTTCCTTTTTACGCAGGGAAAGCACCAATGATGAAATGATTTGTGCTTTTTCCATCTTGTGCTCCAGGTCTTTATCTACAAATGTTTCAATATATTCCGGAAAATCAGCTAAATGAACCGAATCAAACTCTTCTTTGTTAGAGGTTGCATTCAAATCCCTGTATAGTCTGTCCATAAAGAAAGGAGCTACCGGGGACCCTAATTTTGCAACGGTAAGCAAACAAGTATATAAGGTTTGATATGCGGAAATTTTATCCTGCTCGTAATCGCCTTTCCAGAAACGTCTTCGGCTAAGGCGAACAAACCAGTTGCTCAAATTCTCCTGAACAAATTCTGAAATTGCCCTGGTAGCACGTGTAGGTTCATAATCGGCATAAAATTCGTCTACTTTTTTGATAAGTGTATGTAATTCTGAAAGTACCCACCTGTCAATTTCCGGGCGTTCTTCCAATGGGATATCCGCTTCTTTGTATGTAAAATTATCCAGATTTGCGTATAAAACGAAAAAGGAATAGGTGTTATAAAGAGTTCCGAAGAATTTACGCCTCACCTCAGCGATTCCTTCAAGATCAAATTTCAGGTTATCCCAGGGATTGGCATTTGAAATAAGATACCACCTTGTGGCATCGGCTCCAAAAGTACTCAATGTCTCAAACGGATCTGCGGCATTGCCTAGGCGTTTGGACATTTTCTGGCCGTTTTTATCTAATACCAGACCATTGGAGATCACATTTTTATAAGCAACATCGTCAAAAATTATAGTTGCAATAGCATGTAAAGTATAGAACCAGCCACGAGTTTGATCTACGCCTTCAGCGATAAAATCGGCTTTCCGTTCCCCTTGTTCAACTTTTTCTCCATTTTCAAATGGATAATGCCATTGTGCATAAGGCATAGAACCGGAATCAAACCAAACATCTATCAAATCGGCTTCACGTTTCATGGGTTTTCCCGAAGCTGAAATAAGGGTAACCTCATCTACAACATTTTTATGAAGATCTACTTTTTCGTAGTTTTCTTCACTCATATCACCATTCTCAAAATCGATAAAAATATCTTTCTCCATCAAGCCTGCCTCAACAGCCTTCTCCATTTCAACCTTCAATTCTTCAATTGAACCAATGAAAATTTCTTCTTTCCCGTCTTCGGTTCTCCAGATAGGCAACGGAATTCCCCAATACCGGCTCCTGGAAAGGTTCCAGTCGTTGGCATTTGCCAGCCAGTTTCCAAAGCGGCCTTCCCCGGTAGATTTCGGTTTCCAGTTAATTCCCTTATTAAGTTCGTGCATCCGGTCTTTTACCTCGGTCACTTTAATAAACCAGGAATCCATCGGATAATATAAAATAGGCTTATCGGTTCTCCAGCAATTGGGATAGCTGTGTACGTATTTTTCAACCTTGAAAGCCCGGTTTTCTTCCTTTAATTTAATGGCAATCTCTACATCTACAGATCTTTCCGGTGCTTCGCCATCTTCATAATATTCATTTTTAACATATTTCCCTGCATATTCGCCCATTTCCTTTCTGAACTTTCCCTGCAGATTAACAAGCGGAACAAGATTGTCATTTTCATCTTTCACCAACATTGGTGGGATTTCCGGCACGACTTGTTTTGCAACCATGGCATCATCGGCACCAAAGGTGGGCGCGGTATGTACAATTCCGGTTCCATCCTCGGTAGTCACAAAATCTCCGGCTATTACGCGGAAGGCATTTTCGGGATTTTGGTAGGGAAGCGCAAATGGCATTAACTGCTCGTAACGCAATTCCACTAAATCTTTTCCCAAGAAGGATCTTTCGATGAAATAAGGGATTTTGTCACCTTCTTTAAAGCCTTCTAAACCTTCCTTATTATCAACCTTTTTGAATTTCTTATCAAACTGTTTCGCAACAAGGCTTTTAGCCAAAATAACTTTTATTGGCTCAAAGGTGTACATGTTATAAGTTGAAACCAGAATATATTCAATTTTTGGCCCAACAGTTAATGCCGTGTTTGAGGGCAATGTCCATGGGGTGGTTGTCCAGGCGATTAAAAAAGCCCCTGCCAATTCCTCTGAAAGTGGAGAACTCTCTTGATCCTTTTTTTGGTTTATTATCTTGAACATTGCCGTTACTGAAGTATCGGTGACATCCTGATAGGTTCCTGGTTGATTTAATTCGTGTGAACTCAATCCTGTTCCCGCTTTTGGCGAGTAAGGCTGAATTGTATATCCTTTATAGATGAGGCCCTTTTTATAGATTTCGGAAAGCAGCCACCATACGGTTTCCATATATTTGGACTTGTAGGTGATATATGGATTTTCCATATCTACCCAGTAGCCCATTTTTTGGGTAAGGTCGTTCCAAACATCGGTATAGCGCATAACCGCGTTTTTACACGCTTGGTTATAATCTTCAACACTTATTTTTTTGCCGATATCCTCCTTGGTAATCCCCAGTTCTTTCTCAACTCCAAGTTCTATTGGAAGCCCGTGGGTATCCCAACCGGCTTTGCGTTTTACCTGAAAACCTTTTTGGGTTTTATACCTGCAAAACAGATCTTTAATTGCGCGAGCCATCACATGGTGAATTCCCGGCAAACCGTTTGCAGACGGAGGGCCTTCAAAAAACACAAATGGTTCGTTTCCTTCCCTTGTAGTTATGCTCTTTTCAAAAATATCATTCTCTTCCCAATAGGCTAAGATTTCCTCTGCTACTTTTGGCAAGTCAAGTCCTTTATATTCAGGGAACTTTGTGCTCATTTTATCAAAATTTCTTATGAGGTGCGAAAATAATCATTTTT
>JBDNHN010000186.1:0-7048 GCA_041688725.1 Gillisia sp. | reverse complement strand
CGGTAAACTGGATTATTGGAATATTGAAAATTAAAAACTTCCAATGAAACCTCTTTAAATTCTTCTTCCGAAGAAATTGAAAAAATCCTTTTGTGATCCATCTTAATTGTATTGAAACCGAAGAGTTTAAAGCTAAGAATAAAAAAAGCTTCTAATAATAGAAGCTGGAGCTGGTCTTATTTGTAAAAGGATCTACCTGACTATCAATTTTCTCGTGGCCTGATTAGTTCCTTCTTTGATCTTTAAAATGTAAATTCCCGGAGTTAACTCGGAAACATCCAATTCTTTGCCTGTCATAAATGAAGAAAGCACTTGTTTTCCTAAAACATTGAAGACTTCCACCTCTTTTGAAGAATTATTATCGGAGGTAATATACACCTTTGTTCCGGTTACCGGGTTAGGGTAAATGGAAAGCCCCACTATAGGCTTTTCAGGAGAAAACGCAGGAGTTATTGTGTTTTGAGCTGTTAATGTATTGGATAACAACAGAAAACAAACCAGTAAAAAACCAATAAAATAATGTTGCTTCATGTTTTTTGGATATGGTTATTACAAATATATAATAAATATTTCAAAAATAATACCAAATAATGAAACAGAAAGGAATAATTAACTTTCAATCAAACTTTTGTTTTTTGATTGAAAAAAGAGGCAGACTTTTTACAGACTGCCTCTTTCGGGTTTTTAATGCTGTAAAATTAGAATTTATAAGAATAACTTAAGGATTATGGATGCTGCAAAATATTTTTATCTCAGCTCAAATAGCTATAAAAACAGAGAGATGAGTTAGTTAAAACTCATCTCTTTGCAAATTAAATAGCTTTCTTGAAAAACCGAGGAAGCCATTTTCAACCAAATTAAACCTTGTTTTTATAAACGTGCACTAATCCAAGACCATGTAGAAACATCTACCTTGGTTCCTGTTTTGTAATTTCCAGATACTGCAGCTGCAGCCCCATCCAATAGCACATTTGTTAACGGTCCACTATCTTTCATATCTAAATTGGTCTCGTATCCTTCAATAAATACATTATTTAGTGTTGATCCAGATTCTTTTTTGAACTGTAGCGCTGTTCCACCAACTGTGGATATTGCTGTGAAGTTGATCATTTTAGGGTTTTTATTTAAACCGTCTGCCTCTAAAGCTGTAGAGAATCCAGCTACATCATGATATACGTATGTATTGGTGATTGTTCCACTCCAACCTTCAGTCCAGTCTACAGCATCATCTTCGTTATTTTTCAAGTAAAGATTGGTTGCAGATACAGTTCCTCCAAAAAACTCTACTCCATCATCAGATCCGTTTATTACCGCTATATTTTCAATAACTGTTCCTGATCCAACCGAGTAAAATGAAACCCCGTTATATTGAGATTCAGCATTAATTTGTGCACCAGTTCCAAGGATCACTAAGTTTTTAATACTTCCAGAGCTGTCTGCATCGTCGTTACCACCGTAAATAAATCCACCTACTTCTGCAGTTGCATTTACACCTTCTGTAGTAGTTGCTTTTCCAACTAGAGTTAATCCTCCCCAGTCTCCTGGTTGTGCATCTTCAGAAGAAATTACAACTGGGTTAGATACAGTTCCCTGAATATCTATTTTTCCTCCTTGCAGAACGGCGATGTAAACATCTGTACCACCATTTCTGGCAATGATCTTTGTTCCTGCCGGAATGGTTAATTTCCCACCATCTTTCACGATATAAGAAGAACTTAAAACATATACTACAGATGAGTTAAGTGTTACATCTCCTGTAACCACACCTTGAAGTACAGTAGCATCTACAGTACTTCTGTTATTGATCCAGTTAAAAAGAGCAATGTTTACTGTAGCTACATCGGTATAAGATTTTCCCGGATCTGCCACTACATCTTCGATCAACACATTTGCAATTGATCCACTATCTTTCATATCTACAGAAGTATCATATCCTGTTAATGATAATCCTGAAATAGTAGCTCCAGATTCTTTTTTGAATTGTAATGCAGTTCCACCTTTAGAAGATACTGCCATTAAGTTGATAAGTTTAGGATTGTTGTTTAAACCATCTGCCTCTACTGCTGTAGAAAATCCTGCTTTAGTATGTAATATGTATGAGTTAGTAACCGTTCCGCTCCAACCTTCTGTCCAGTCGATAGCATCATCTTCGTTATTTTCTAAGTATATGTTCTTAACAGAAACAGTTCCTCCAAAAAACTCAACTCCATCATCTGCTCCATTAATTAAAGCGATGTTCTCTATAGTGGTTCCAGAACCAACAGAATATAAGGTTAACCCGTTGTATTGTGAATCTGCATTTATTTGTGCTCCGGCACCTTCAATGATCAGATATCTAATAGACCCGGAATCATCCTGATCGTTATTTCCTCCGTAGATAAAACCACCAACTTCAGCAGTGGCATCTACACCTTCTGTAGTTTTAGCATCTCCTAAGATCACTAAACCTCCCCAGTCTCCCGGGCTTGAATTTGCAGAGGACATTCTCACTGGGTTACTTTCAGTTCCCTGAACATCAATTTGTGCTCCTTTTTTTATTACGATGTAAACATCCTGACCAACACTTGCTGTGATCTTTGTACCCGCTGGGATAGTCAATTTTATCCCTGGTTCTACACTAAAAGAACCTGTTAATTGGTAAGACACATTAGGATCTAAGGTTAAATTTGAAGTTAAATTTCCGTTTAATTTGTTTTCTGTAGGTGTTACAACTGGTTCTCCGTTGTCGAAGCCATCATCATTACTACAACTTCCCAAGAAAAGAGAAGAAAGAAGTGTTACTAAAACTGCAATACTTTTAAAGGTTGTTTTCATGTTTTTAAATTTTAAATTTGATTTATTTATTGTTTTGATTTATTAAAAATTATAATTTAAGCCTAGGCTTAGGGTTGCCCCGCGGGTGTAAGATCTCACAGTCTTTGTGGTCTCAATTCCAGTGGTGCTTGGTCTAACATTTTGTGTTCTTTTTATTTCCGGATTGAATAAGTTCTTGCCTGAAAGTTTTACTCCCCAATGCTCTCCTATTTTTTTACTTAAAAGGGCATTAAGCGTTACAAAGCCTTTTTCGATGATAGCATCATTGTAAAAAGTTTCACTTTGAGTCTGAATTTCAGGAGCTCCTAAAGCATATATCTTGTCTGATGCGTAATTGGCGGTTACAGTAGCTAAAAATTCATTTGGAGAATTTGTTGAGAAATTAAGTGAACCATTGAAGATCCAATCTGAGGCTCCCTGAAGATCTGTTTCTGTGAGTCCTTTATATCTGAAGGTTTTCAGGAAGTTCCCTTGAGCGTCTCTTAGTTCTTTTAAGTCCTGTGAGTGCCAAATTCTTGAGGCATTAAGATTTAATCCAAGGTTAATGTCAGACTCGTCTTCTGCCTTTATAAGATCTAACTTGGTTTCTACTTCCAAGCCGTAGATCTGTGCTTTTTCTGCTGAATTAAAGAAAGAGTAAATCCCTGCAGAACCTCTGTCTTGCACCTTATTTATTGGATCTTCAATTTTTTTGTAGAAGCCTGTTAAGGATACTAACTGATTTGCAGTTGGAAAGAATTCCCATTTAACATCAAAATTGTAATTGGTAGAAGCTTCTAAATCAGGGTTTCCACGAGTAACTTGTCCTGTTGGAGATACATACTCAAAGGGAGCAATTTCCTTGAATTCCGGTAAGGTGATGGTTTTACTTGCAGCTACTCTAAAGTTGTTCTTATCGTTCGCGGCATATTTTAAGTTAAGACTGGGATACAGATTGTTGTAAGATTTATCTGAAGCTCCAAATCTTCCGGGGATGTTTCCAACATCATATTTTACATTAAGGTCATCTTTTTGGTAACGTACCCCCAGATTAAAATTGAATTTATACCAGTTGTAGTTGGCAGAAACAAATCCGGAAGCAGATTCCAATGTTGCCAAATATCTGTCTGGAGCTAAAACATTCAATGTTAATAATCCATTCTGAAGATTTTCTGAAGTGAATATTCCAGATAAGTTATCTATGGAAGTTGGATTAAGCGTGTTCAATGTGCTTTCTTCAATTCCTAGAAATTGAGATCCAAAATCTCTTTCTTTATTTCTGTAATTTGCACCGAAGCTTACTTTTAAACTTTTCTCTTCAGAATCTATTAATGTTAATTCATCCTTGATAAGTCCGTTGAATTCTTTGTCATTTATAATTTGAGCAGATTTTCTTTGTTGAAATCCGCCGGTTCTTCCTAGTTGGACAAAACCTTCATTAAAGTTCACTTCATTTCTAATTCTATTAGGCTCATCGGCATCTACGCGGTTATATCCCAGTGCCCAATTTAAATTGTTCTTAGAGGTAAGCTTATGCTCACCCGCCAATTGATTGATCCATAATCTGGTTTGCTTGGTGTTTTGATCTCTTATATACTGTGAAAGATCTTCTGCAGGTTCGGTTTCTTCATAAATTCTGGACTCTCCATTTCGTCCACCTTCAAAAACCTCATCTGTCAATTTATTTATAAAGAGACTTGTGGCTTTTACTAGGTTAGAATCATTTATCTCATAAGAAGCATTTAATAGCCCTGTAGTATTTACAGATTTTGAGAAGGTTTCAGCATCTGTAATAGAGTCGTTTATAAAATTGGCTCTAAACTCACGAAATTCGCCTTGTCTGTGTTCAAAAGAAATCGCTTGAGACCCGGTGAATAACACTTTAAGCTTATCGCCAAATTTCTTTCCTGCTGTAAAAGAATACTCATAATTAAGAGGTAAAGAAGCTTCTTGAGTATTCCATGTTTGCTGTGTAAGTGCTTGACGTGTTCCTAAGTCTTTAGAGTAAAATCCGAAATTCACATTATCAGAGTTAGGGGAGATCTTAAAGTTGTCCCCAACACCACCACTAATGGCGTTCGCATTAAAGCCAACCTTTACACCAGCGCCTAATTCCTGAATTCCTAAAAGCTCTCTGGTACTAATATCTATTGTCCCGGATGCCTGATCGGCAGAGTTTTGAGCTGCATAGGTCTTGCTAATGCTTATATTTTGAATAATATTTGTGGAGAACAGTTCAAGATCTATATTCTTACGCTCTACATCGTCTGATGGAATTGGTAATCCATTCATAGTAGAATTTAAATAACGATCACCCAATCCTCTCACGAAAATATCTCCGCTTGCCTCGCTACTGCTTACTCCAGATATTTTGGTAGTAGCAGTAGCGGCATCAGACACCCCCATTTCGGCTAATTCTTGGGCGCCTATACTTTCTTTAATTTCTATTGCCTTTTTTTGTTCAATTAAAAGAGCAACTTGAGAATCTCTTCTTGCAACGGTTTTAATAACAACTTCATCCAATGAAGCAGCACTGGATCCCAAGGCGGTATTTATTTCGGTAACTTTTCCGGCAACCACTGTAACATTTGGAACTTCCAAACTTTCATATCCTACAAAACTGTAGATCACGGTCTAAGTTCCCGTGATGATATTTTCCAGGGAATATAGCCCGTCTATATCTGTGGTTGTACCCAATGAGGTGCCTTTAATTATTACATTGGCAAAGGGCAGTGTTTCGCCGCTTATTTCCTTATCCATAAGCTTGCCTGCAATTGCACCTTTAGCAGTATCCTTAGCGTAGGAACTACTAATAAAAAATAGCGTTAACAGTAAAAAAATCTTCTTCATTATTTTGTTTTATATCTACAGGACAAATAAACGATGAGAACTCTTGAAGTAGCTTAACTAAACTTTACGCTTACGTTAATGCAGGTCTTTCTAATGTTATAAAAATGTTTATAGACCTGTTTTCTAAATCAAATAAGGGATTTGTGGTTATTAGCGAAATAGGGAAATTCCTTTAAAGATGTAGGGTAAAGGCATATTTATATGTTTTCTATTGTTAAGTAAGTGTTACCAACCTATAGGGACGTAAAATTCTTCGGTAATTAATTTTATCTTTACATAGATTAATTTGAAGATTAAATAATCTAAAGCTCTATGAAGAAAAAAGATATTACGATCCTGTTAGTAGACGATGAACCGGATATATTAGAGATCGTAGGTTATAATCTTTCTGCAGAAGGATATCGTATTATTACTGCAGAGAACGGAACGGAAGCCATAAAGATGGCTAAAAAGAAGAAGCCGCAGTTGATCATCTTAGATGTAATGATGCCAGAAATGGACGGGATTGAAACTTGTGAACAGATTAGGAAAATCCCGGAACTTTCAGATACCATAATTACATTTCTTACGGCTCGGGGAGAAGATTATTCTCAAATGGCAGGTTTTGATGCAGGCGCTGATGATTATATCACAAAGCCCATCAAACCAAAAGTACTGGTGAGCAAGGTAAAATCTTTACTGCGCAGGTTTAAGGAGCATGCAGAAACCTCTACTACTGTGACTATCGGGAACCTGATTATCAATAGAGAGGAGTATAAGATTATTAAAAATGACGAGGAGATTATTTTACCACGTAAAGAATTTGAATTACTTTCATTGCTAGCTTCAAAACCAGGAAGAGTTTTTACCAGGGAGGAAATCCTGGACAGGGTTTGGGGAAATGAGGTTGTTGTTGGCGGAAGGACTATTGATGTACATATTCGGAAACTTCGCGAAAAAATTGGCGATGACAGTTTTGCAACTATAAAAGGAGTAGGATATAAGTTTGTTGTTTAATGGCAAATAAATTTAAACGATCTTATAAATTCGCAATAAAAATATCGTTTTTTATTACGACTTTTTCAACGCTTATGGTGAGCGGTTTTTTCTATTTTACCGGAATTTTTCAGATTGCCCCCATAATTGGTTTCTTTCTGGTCGCTTTTTTATTTTCTTTTTTCATTATTCAATATAGAGTAGAGCATTTTATCTATAAACGTGTCAAACATATTTATGATAATGTGACACTTTTGGATGCAACCACATTAAATCCAGGTCCGATTACCACAGATATGGTAACATTGACCAAAGAAGTGGAAAAATTTGCCCGGGATAAGAAACTGGAAATTGAAACATTAACGATCAGGGAAAATTATAGGAAGGAATTTATGGGAAATGTTTCTCATGAATTAAAAACCCCGCTTTT
>JBDNHN010000023.1:0-20453 GCA_041688725.1 Gillisia sp. | reverse complement strand
GATCTCAGCTCCGTGAATTCGGGTTAAAACACTGTATGCATTAGATTTTAAGCCTTTCAAGGCAAGCCATCGCGGACTTTTAGGCACAAAAAACAAAAGAACCATGAAGGATAAGCTGGGAATAAGTTCCGACCAAAACATCCATCTCCATCCAGTTTGAATATTTTCAGCCTCTGTGGTCTGATTTCCGATCATATAAGTCACTATAAACACCACAAAAAACCCGACTACAATTGCCAGTTGATAATAACTCACCAAAGTTCCCCTTATTTTTGCGGGTGCAATTTCAGCTATATAAGTAGGTGCGTTCATTGAGGCCATCCCAATTCCCAATCCCCCAATAATTCGAAAAGCTACCAATAAGGAAACTGATTCCGGTAAAAAAGCAGGCAATCCAGAGCCCCAAGCGGAAATTGAAAACAATATTCCTGAAATAATCAAAGAATATTTTCTTCCAATTGCAGTACTTATTGGCCCGGCTATAATTGCTCCAAAAAAGGAACCTATCAGCGCACTTCCCACAACCCAACCTTTCATTCCGGAATCCAGGTCAAAATACTGACTAAAATAATACTGTGAACCATTAATTACACCGGTGTCATATCCGAAAAGTAATCCTCCCAAAGCTGAAACAATGGTAATAAGGATTAAATAAGTTTTATTTTTCATGAGGAGAGCTTAATAATTTGTTAATCTAATTAAATTTTTTGATAAATTTTCATAATTTTGACACTTTGATATAATCGATGTAAAATTTTGCAGGGAAAATAGAATCATCTACGTCCGGACCGCCAAAATTCCCACCAACAGCAAGGTTTATCAAAAAGTAAAATGGATGTCGAAATGGATAATTCGCATCATCATATGCCTTCGGGATGAAAGTATAAACGTGATCTCCATCTATAAAATATTGAATATCATCTTCGGTCCAAACCGTTTTAAATGTGTGATAGCCCTCTTCAATATCCTCTATAATTGTTTTTTTAGAGTTCTCTGTATCCCCATGACTTGCAGGTGTATGTAAGGAAGAATACACCGTATGCGGTTCCTTTCCTACATATTCCATAATATCAATTTCTCCGGAACCCGGCCATCCAACTTCATCAATATTAGCTCCAAGCATCCACACAGCAGGCCACAGTCCATGACCTTCAGGCAGTTTTAAGCGAACTTCAATAGTTCCATATTGGAATTCTATTTTGTCTTTGGTATTGATCTTTCCTGAAAAATACTTGTCTCCGGTTTTTACTGCCTCAATCACAAGTTTTCCGTCTTCAACGCTTACATAATCCCGGTTATAGATTTGTCTTTCATTATTTCCCCAGCCGCATAAATTGGGGCAACCATCGCCTTCTTCATAATTCCAGGATTCCATATTTAAACTGTCTCCATCAAAATTATCCTCAAAAACCACCTGGGAAAATAATGCGAAAGGAAAACCCCCAAAAAGAATTATACTGAAGGTAAATTTCAAAAATGTATTCATACCTTGTTCTTTATCAGATTGAAAGCTGCATTTTTAACATCTCTTGAGTTCCCGCCAACAAATACTTCAAACTCTCCCACTTCAGACTCCCATATTTTATTGGCGGTATAAAATTGAAGCATTTTTTCTTCAATAACAAATTTTACTATCCTTCTTTCTCCGGGTTTTAGATCCAAAAGTTGAAATCCTTTTAATTCCTTAACAGGTCTGGTCGCACTTGCAATTATATCCCGAAGATAAAGCTGAACCACTTCCCTACCTTCAACTTTACCTGTATTTGTAACCGGAATACTTACTTCAATGTTTCCATCGGCGTTCATTTCAGGAGATGAAAGATTTATTTCACCGTATTCAAATTGGGTATAGCTCAACCCAAAACCAAACGGAAATAAAGCATCCTTTTTAACATCAGTATAATGAGAATAAGTTACGTGAAGGTCATTGGATGGCCTTCCGGTATTTTTTTGATTGTAATAAAGCGGTTCCTGTCCCACAGTTCTGGGAAAGGAAACCGGCAATTTTCCTGAAGGATTATATTTACCAAAAAGGACATCAGCTATGGCGTTCCCGCTTTCCGACCCTAATTGCCAGGCCTCTACTATTGTGGGGATATTTTCTGCAGGCCAGGATAATTCAAGTGGACGGCCATTAATAAGTACCAGGACAATGTTTTTATTAACCTTGTAAATTTCTTTCAATAATTCCTGCTGAAGGCCTGCCAGGCCAATTTTTGACTGGCTTCTGCCTTCTCCGGACTGGAAGGCATCTTCCCCCAGTACCATTATAACGAGTTCTGAATTTTTAGCCAATTCCAGCGCTTCCTTGAACCCGGACCTATCGGTTATATTTATTTCCAGGGGCATTAAAAAGCTTCGCTCACCAATTCCCAGGCTGGTTCCCAGGGCATAATTCACTTTTACATCCCTTCCAACCGCAGTTTTAATTCCCTCTAAAACAGAAACAGCAGAGTTGGCTTCACCCTGCGCTCTCCAGTTCCCTATTGGGCTGTCTTTATCGTTTGCAAGCGGACCAATTACAGCTATGGATTTAACTCCCGGTCTCAGTGGCAATAAATTATTTTCGTTTTTGAGAAGAGCGATCGATTTTCTTGCGACATCCCTGGCTGCTTTTTTATGATCTTCAAAGGAAATATTTGCGGCTATTTCCGGGTTTGAATATTTATAAGGATCGTCAAAAATACCTAATTTAAATTTTACCCGAAGCACTCTTTTTACCGCATCGTCTATTAATTTTTCGTCCACGCTTCCTTCCAAAACCAATTCCATCAAACTGGTTTCATAAGCTCCGCCTTCCATGTCCATATCACTTCCGGCTTTTATAGCGATCTCGGCAGCCTGTTTTTTGTCTTTTGCAAAGCCGTGATTGATCATCTCAGGGATAGAGCCCCAATCTGAAACTACGAATCCGTCCCAGTTCCAGTCGCCTTTTAAAATATCCCGTTGTAAATTCCTATTGCCTGTGGAGGGTATTCCGTCAATTTCGTTAAAGGCATTCATAAAAGTAGCGACTCCCGCATCTGCTGCGGCCTTAAACGGAGGAAGCACTGCATTGTGGAGTTCACTTTCCCCTAAATTTACTGTATTGTAATCCCGGCCGGCCTCTGCCATCCCGTAACCTGCAAAATGCTTTGCAGTTGCGGCAATGGTTAAATCTCCAGCCAGATCATTTCCCTGATACCCCTTTACTTTGGCTATTGCAACCATTGAAGTAAGATATGTATCTTCCCCGCTGCCTTCCATAATCCTTCCCCAACGTGCATCTCTGGAGACATCTATCATAGGTGAGAAAGTCCAGTTGACTCCGTGAGCTACAGATTCCAAGGCGGCAATCCTTGCCGACTCCTCCATTGCTTCCAGATCCCAACTTGCTGTTTCACCAAGTGGCACCGGGAATATGGTTTTATATCCATGGATTACATCATAACCAAACATCAGCGGAATTTTTAGTCGGGAATTTTCCATTACAAGCTCCTGTGCCTGCCGGGTAGCTTCTACAGAAAGTACATTAAGAAGAGAACCCACTTTGCCGTGTTTAATGTTCTCCTCCTTTTGCCTGGCATCAACATTCGAGGCAGGGCCTGTAAGATCCCAGCTCCCATTATACTGCACCATCTGGCCCACCTTTTCTTCCAAGGTCATTAGCGCAAGAACTGAGTCTACCTTTACTTCTACCGCTTCAACAGAACTTTTAATAGTTGAGTTTTGGGAATAAGTTTCCAGGGTCCCAAATAAAAGGGACAATGTAATAATAAAAAATTTCTTCATGATTAATTGAATAAATCCCAGAGCCGAAACTCCGGGAGTTTATAGCTAAACAAATATTGTCTATTGAAATACTTTCACGTAATCAATCTCCATTGAATACTCCTGAAAATCATCACTTATAGCACCTCCAAGGGTTCCGCCCATGGCTACATTTAAAAGTAGGTAGAAATCATCCTGGAAGGGAGTGGAATCATCATTATCAAATTCAAGATGCGGCTCCCCATCCATGAGAAAAGTAATCTTTTCTGCGGTCCATTCCACCTCGTAAATATGGAATTCAGTTGTTGCATCTTCAACGCCGGTCACCTCTCCGTCTATAGCATTTCCCCCAGAGTTCCCAGGCAAGTGTAATGCTGACGAAATTCTATCAGGAACATTCCCAATGAATTCCATAATATCCATTTCACCAACCCCAGGCCATGCTTGCTCCGGCCATTCTGCACCTAACATCCAGATTGCAGGCCAGGTTCCTTTTCCTGCCGGAAGTTTTGCCCGCACCTCTACTCTACCATAAGTAAATTCAAATTTATCTTTGGTGGTAATTCTGGCAGAAGTAAAATCGAATCCGCTTTCTGCTTCTCTTTTAGCCGTGATCACAAGATTTCCGTCCTGAACCTTCACGTTATCTTCAGAATCTGTATAAAACTGAGCTTCACCATTACCCCAACCATTGTCACCATCTCCTATGGCAAAATTCCAATTATCGGTATTCAATGCATCACCTTCAAATTCATCTGACCATGCAAGGTCTATGAATTCGCTTTCAAAACCTGGTTCTTCACCTCCGCCACCAACTGTTCCATCAGGAGAGGTGGTTAGAATAAGATACCAGACTAGGAAATTATCATTCCCCTGTACAGCACGGAGAACCATTTTATTTTCATCGATTGACAAAACTTCGTATTGATTTTGACCAATAAAATAGCTTACAAATCCATCATCGGCAATATCGAGAACAGTCCCGGTTGAAAGCTGGTCATCTATTCCTGAAGAAGCAGGTACCAGAGATAATGCCACTGTCCCTGTGGTTGTAAAGTCTAAACATTCATCCACGTTTTGTTCTCCATTACCACCAAACGGTATAGTGAATTGCCAGTTAAAAAAAGTTACTCCAAAATTTTCATACTCATACACAATCTCGTCATTTTCATTTAGACTAAAAGTCATTTTATCATCGTAAAAACAATCTGGCCCAAATCCGGGAGATCCCTGAAAGAATCCACCTCCGTCAACTATTGGACCGTCATCATTTACATTCTGTCCAACTCCTAAATGACCGGGAACTGCCGAAGCTATGTACCATGTTTTAGAGGCGCCGCCAGTAAGTAGTTGCTTTGTTTCCGGATCGTTAAAATCACTTCTAACTTCCACTTCTACAGATTTTGAGCTACTTACCCCTCCCTTGCCAAAAGCTACTACAGTTACTAAATAAGAATTTAGACCAACACGAGTGAATCGCTTTGATACAGAGCCACTGGCAGTTACAGCAGAAGTTCCGTCGCTAAAATTATATTTATAAGTAATAGTATTATCTGCGGTAGCATTAAATTCTACTATTCCAGAACCATCATCACTTATAATACTATTAATTGTGAGATTAGAAGGCACCAAAATAGTATCCAGCGTAAGATCATCATCCTGGCAGCCTGAAAACAGCAGGGCGATTGCCAATAAGCTAAAAATTAATTTAAGGTATTTCATAGTTTTCTTTTTTCCTAGTTATGGAAGTATACATTGTCTACATATACTGTCGCACTTCCAGATGGAGCTGCAGAGTATATTAGTTGTGCAATATGACTTTTAGTTGTTAAACCCGTAAATTGTGATAATGGGATATCTAAACTTACCCAAGCACTTTGTGTTGGATTAGCAATAGTAACTTCATGTTCTACATCATCAGCTCCTCCGTCAAATGAGCCATTGGCTCCAAAATCTACTAGTTTAATTTTAATTTCAGTAGCATTGGCAGTCCAGATATCGGTATGGAAATGTGTCATTCCACTTGCATCAATTGGTGTTGTAGTAGCTTCTATACCTACAAAGCTAAGTGCAGTGTACTTTTTTGTAGCATTTCCTTCCACAGTAACATCTTCTAATGTAGCATCAGACCAAACTGTTCTCCAAGTATCAACTGCAACATCTGTATAAGCATCGCTAAACATTGAAATCACGTTAGCAGGTGCTAAAGTTGGTGTTGGCGCTGCTGCAGTAGGATCTGTCCCACCACTTGTACCTCCACCACCACCGCTACCGGCTGCATTTAAGGTGATATTATCAAAATAACTTACTGTTTCTTGTGATCTAGCATTAAAATCAGGAAAAACAATAAGGCCTGTTATGTTTGTATTATTAGGATCACCAATTACTCCTGAAAAATCAAAAGTTAGTTCTTCCCATTCATTGGTCTTTGTATTTGCTACTCTGATCTCTCCTGTAGAACCACCAGCAGCATTTTCAAACTTAATACCTACATCACTAATCACAGATTTCCAAACCAAGACCTTCACAGTACTATTAGATGTACTCAAGGTAAAAGGAGTTTGTAATTGGGTGATTGTACCTGCAAAAGGTTGACCAGTTTGTCTTGCTGTAAACTTTGCAACTGTGGCAGAAGTATTAACTCCACTTGCACCAGGATTCGCAATGATCTCAAGTGGTGGGTTATCTACATTTTCAAAGACTGACCAGTTAGCTGCGGCTCCACCATTTGCAGCAGTTTCTAAGTTCACCGGGAAGCTTGTTTTCGTACTTGTAGAAGCTCCACCACCATCAGATTGTGCAATATCGTCTATGTAAAAAGTACCCGCAGTAGTACCTGCAAAGTCTAAGAATATAGATGCTTCATCGTATTGTCCTGTCGGCACAAAATCTGCACCGTTCTCAGGATCACCATCAACAAAGCTTTTTCTGGCGCTGTTGGCGAAATTAAAAGTCAACTCTTCCCATCCAGTACCACCATGATTCACTTCTACTTCATTAGCTCTTTCACCGTTTACACCAGTTTCTAACTTAAACAGAACTGGGTAAGCAGTTTCCGAGTAAACTTTCATTGTAATAGTCTTATTAGATCCAGAAAAATCTATAGCTTCATCAAGAATAAATGTTAATGCCTCAAATTGACTACCAGTATTAGTAACTGCGCCAACTTTTGTATTGGTAGAATTAATACCAGATTGCTTAGGGTTAGTTACAACTTCAAAAGCAACTCCACTAGCTCTGGAAGCATATGCAGTAGATCCATCAAAATCTACAGGTAATTTGAAGGGATCTCCATTCATTCCTTCCTGTGCGATATCGTCGAAATAGAAAGTTCCAGTAGTGGTTTTACCAATTTCCACAAATAAAACTAATGTGCTATATTTTCCTGTTGGTACAAAAGCTTGTCCATTATCATCTGCTCCATCCACGAAACTAGTTAAGGCATTAGTCCCAAAATCGAAAGTAAGAACTTCCCATCCTGTTCCACCATGATCTACAGAAACCTCATTTGGACGGTCATCGTTTGTACCTCCTTCAAATTTCACAAGGACTGATACAGGTTGATCTGAATAAGACTTCATTGATATAGTCTTATTATCACCGCTGAAATCTACAGATTCTCCTAAATTATATGCTCCACCTTCAAAGTTGGCACCTGAGTTCGTGATCGCTCCTACCATTGACTCTTCAGGATTTGCTCCTGATAGGAATGGATTAGCTACAACTTCGAATGTAGCACCATTGAAAGTTCCAAGTGCGTAATTAACGGTTGGTATGTCAAAAGTGATTGGAAGTTTCACAGGGTCGTTAGCCTCTGGCACAACTACTTCTACAGTAGTCTCTGCTGTTGCTGCACCAGCACCTTTCGCCACCACTCTAATAATATAAGTGCCCGGAGCCTCATAAGTGTGTTCAATACTTCCTCCTGGCATTAATTGCGTTGCTTCTTCATCTTCTTCATCTCCAAAGAAAACATCAAAGGTTGCAGCAAAATCTGCAGTAGCGCTAATGCTAACTATCGCTGGATTACTAGCCGCTTGGGTTACAGTTACCTCCAAATTTTCAGGAGCTCTAAATGATATTAATAATCTCTGGTTAAATTCGCTTGTTAAACCTGTTGGGCCTAGCGCTACAACACGAACTAAAAATTCCCCTTCATCATAAACATTTGTTATACTTTCTCCTGCAGCCACCTCGACAGGAGTTTCATTGTCGGTGTCTCCAAAAAACACCTGAAATACCGATGCTCCATCACCACTTGGAGTTACTGTAACGGTTCCGCTATCATCCTGCATTACGTTGAATGCTGCTGTCACATTTGCAGGTGCAGAGATTTCTTGAAATGCATAATTGGTAATTTCGTCGTCATCACATCCTGTGAACATAAGAAGCGAGACTGTTAGCAATGCAAAGATTTTGAATATTTTCATCTTAATTCGTTTTATTTAATTTTTAGTAACCTGGGTTTTGTAGCCAATTGTTTCCGGCTAATTCCATTTCTATAGAAGGTATTGGGAACAGCTCATGTTTTCCTGCCACAAAACCAGGGATTTCTGCAGCTGCTCTGCCTGTACGCACAAGGTCAAAGAATCTATGACCCTCACCTACTAGCTCTAACCTGCGATCTTCATAGATCTGATCTAATAACGTGCTTCCGGAAAGAGTTACAGGCTCCAATCCGGCTCTTACTCTTATCATATTTAAATAGGTCCTAGCCTTGTCTTCATTTGAAGCAGATTTTCTAAAATTGGCTTCCGCAGCCATTAAAAGCACATCTGCAAAACGAATTGCTCGATAATTGTTAGGATTGGTAAGGTTAGCATCTCCGGTATTCAAATCTCCCTGCCGTGCGATATATTTGCGGTTATAAAAACCTGTATGTTCAAATCCTTCAACAAAAGTAGCTCCGGTAGAATTTGCCCAAGCCTCAATATCTAATATGGCCACATCTTTTCTAAGATCATCTTCAGAAAAAAGATCTACGACTTCCTGTACAGGAACATTAAAGCTAAATCCAGAATCGAAATCCGGTCCGGTGTAATTTCTAATTCCATTAAATCCAACCGCTACATTCCCTTCACTACACTGTAAGCAGCCAAAACCTGCACCTTCTTTATCTGTATACTGAACTTCAAAAACAGACTCGGCATTATTTTCTCCCTCATTTTCGAAAATGCTTTTATAATCCTGAACCAGCATATAAGGTCCTGAGATTACAGTTTCAAATGCAATTGCTGCTTCATCAAATTTATTTTGATATAAAAAGGCTTTTCCCAATAGTGCTTGCGCAGCACCAGAAGTGATTCTTCCAGCCTCGGCTTGAGTTGCGGGAAGATTACTGGCTGCGAACTGAAGATCTTGTTCTATTAAAGCATAAACCTCAGCTTTTGGAAAGCGCGGAATACTAAACTGCTCTCCAAACAGGATTCGTTTATCTATAGCCAACGGAATATCTCCAAACCATTTTACAAGTTCAAAATTGTAATATGCTCTTAAAAATCTTGCCTGGGCAATTATTTCATTTTTTCCGGGAAAATCTATTTTATCTTGGAATTCCAGGATATAATTTGCACGATTTACTCCTGAATACATCCAACCCCAAATATCTCTTAGCTGTTGATTTACCGGCGTATGCACCATATCATCTATTTCCTGAAATCCAGGAACATCTGTTGCACTTTCTCCTCCCGCAAGGGTGTTATCTGAAGCGATCTCACCCAGAATCACATTTAGATAGGTGGATTGCAGAAGATCGTAAGCGCCTACTAATGCAAGTTCGTAATCTTCTTCTGAATTAAAAAAAGCTTCAGAATTCTCATCTTTACTTTCTACATCTACAAAATCGTCGCTACAGGAGGTAGTAACTAAAATCACTAAGACAAAAATCCACTTAATCTTATATATTTTCTTTTTCATCTAATTAAAATTTCAAATTAATACCCATAATATAAACTCTTGGAACAGGATAAAACCCCTGATCTATACCGCCACCAATTGGTGCTCCCGAAGATGCAGATGGATCATATCCTTTATATTTTGTAAGGGTAAACGCGTTGTTTACCGACGCATAAATCCTGAAAGAATCTAGCCCTGTAACAGCAATTACCTTTTCATCTACCGTGTATCCCAATTGTACATTTTGAAGCCTCACATAAGAACCATCCTCTACATAAAAATCTGAAAATAGATTATTGGAATTAGCGCCCACTGTTACTCGTGGAAAACTATTTGTAGAATTAGCTCCTGTCCAACGATCCAGATTGGAAAGCGTTTTATTTGTTAAAGGCTGGTTACGCTCATAATTTCTAACAATATCATTCCCTACGGATGCAAAAGCATACGCATTAAAGTCGAAGTTTTTAAAGGTGAATCCTAAATTCATCCCCATGGTTACATCTGGAATTGGATCTCCTATATCTACCCGATCCCCTGTATCTATAATTCCATCGTTATTCTGATCTACAAACCTGAGATCACCTGGTGCAGCGTTAGCCTGAGTAGCATGCGAATCCACCTCGCCCTGAGTTTGGAAAAGGCCGTTGGTTTCTAAACCAAAGAAATAACCAATTGGCTTCCCGGCTTCCATTCTTGATGGTGGATCTAAACCTATACCAAAAGATCCTCCGGTAACAAATCCATTATCACTATTAACAAAGATTACTTCATTATCGAGTGTTGTGAAATTATA
Organism: Gillisia sp.; assembly: GCA_041688725.1. Lineage (GTDB taxonomy): Bacteria > Bacteroidota > Bacteroidia > Flavobacteriales > Flavobacteriaceae > Gillisia. Next base: position 10,015 of record JBDNHN010000023.1, on the reverse strand, counting down.
ATTTACATTGAATTTAAAATCGTCACTTACATTTTGAGTATAGCCTACCTGAAATTCTAGTCCAGAATTTTCAACAATACCCGCATTAATAACAGGTGGAGAAGCACCTGGGGCAGCAACTCCAAGAATCCCTGATACTTGAGCTACTAATAAAAGATCCTCGGTCCTTCTTTTAAAGTAATCTATAGTAAGATCTAGTTTAGAATTAAAAAGTCTTGCATCTAGTCCAATATCTAAGGTTTCTTGTCTTTCCCATTTAATTTCAGGATTTGCTAAAGCCCCATTGGCTTTTCCAAAAACCAATTCATCATTAAAAACATACGTAGCTTCACCATTTAATAAAGAAACAAATCTAAAATCAGCAATACGGTCGTTTCCAATAATTCCATAACTCCCTCTTAATTTTAGAAAGCTTAAAATTTCGCTTTCATTTAGCCAGTTTTCTTCAGTTAAAATCCAACCTACAGAAACAGATGGGAAATACCCAAACTTATTCTCAGGTCCAAATTTTGAAGATCCATCTCTCCTTATAACTCCAGAGAATAAGTATTTACCATTGTAATTGTACTGTATTCTACTGAAATAAGATGACAATCGGGACTTAAAAGTGTCGCCTCCATTAATGAAATTATCCACCACATCTATAGCATTGCCTATACTTGCGTTTTCAAATGAATTTCCTGGGATTTCAAATCCTGTGAAAGCGTTAAAATTTCCAGAGGTTTCGGAAGCAGACATCCCCAAGAGTATTTTTAAATTATGGTTTCCAAAACTGTCATCATAGGTTACGTAATTATCCCATATATAGTCTCTAAATATATCGTTGTTTTCTACTACCCTGTTTCTATCTACGTTGAAAACCTTTCCAGAACCATAAAACACTTCCGGGAAAAATTGAATTCCATCAACTTCAGCGTAGTTAAATTGAAATTGGGATTTAGCAGATAATTTGTCCCAGAGCGTATATTCAAGGCCGAATACACCACTTATTTTATTTACTTCTGTTTCATTAAATGTATTGGCAATTTGAGCTATTGGGTTTATCACCTCATTTCCCAAACCTTCAGCAAGTGTAAACTCTCCATTTTCATCTACAACATCTAGTAGGGGTGACATATTCAATGCATTGAAAAGAACAGAACCTAAGGCATTTTCAACAAGAGTTTTTCTTGTAGTTCGTGTATAGATTCCGGATGTGTTGAATTTTAGATTATCTATAATTTCTAACGTATAGTTTAGCCTTGCGGTTAACCGATCGTAATTCGATTTGCTTTGACCAACAATTCCATCCTGATTAAGAAAACCTCCACCAAAGGAGTAAGTAGACTTTTCACCCCCACCGGTAACATTTATATTGATATCTGAAATGGGTGCTTGTCTAAAAACTTCTTCCTGCCAATCTGTTCCCATTCCTAATTGGTTAAATATTGGGAATGGAGGGTTGATTCCTGCAGCAGCATGTGCTTCATTAATAATTACTGCATATTCGGTAGCGTTAAGAACAGGTATTTCTCTTGTTGTTTCTTGTATTCCGGTATAAGCGTCAAAGTCTACTTTTAAATCTGTATTTCTTTTACCAGATTTTGTGGTGATAAGAATTACTCCATTTGCCGCTTGAACACCATAAATACCGGCCGTAGCATCTTTTAACACATTAATACTTTCAATATCATTAGAATTAATAACACTTAGATCCTCTATCCTGTTCCCATCTACTAGAATTAAAGGTTGGTTATCTCCATTAGTACTTATCCCTCTTATGTTAATTGTAGCGGAACTACCTGGCGAACCAGATTGTGATGTAACGTTTACTCCTGCCACTGTACCTTGCAAGGCTTGCTCTACCCGGACAGGGTTTAAATCTTCAATAGTTTTAGAACTTACAACGCTTACGGCACCCGTTACTTCCTTCTTTGTTTGAGTTCCATATCCAATAACCACTACTTCATTAAGTGATTCGGCATCTATTTGAAGTTGGATATTTAAATTCTCTTGGTTTCTTATAGTGACTTCTTGAGTTTTAAATCCAACAAAAGAAAATTGGAGAACATCGCCCGAAGAAATATTTTCGATATTGAAATTACCGTCAAAATCAGTAGTAGTTCCCCTAGCTTCATTCTTGACTAATACATTGACCCCAAGCAACGGTATCTTATTTTCATCTGAAACGCTTCCCTGAACCGAAAACGTTTGAGAATACATAGAAAGAACACCTCCCATAAGGACAATTAAAAAACATGTGAATCTCTTCATTGGATTTATTGTTAGAATTGTCTCAGCAATATATTAAGAGAATGTTATGAGAACGGGATTTTCACCTATACAAAATATATACAGGTGGAAGAAATATTGTATAGATACTTCAAAAGCCCTATTTAACAAGGAAAAAAAGGAAGGTTATTAGCAGGCAGCAAGTTAGATATTAACCAAAAAAACATGATTTTACGACTTTTGTAAAGCTAATGTAGAGTTTTTATTAAGGATTGTAAAGGTTCAAATGTTAAGAATATACAGGGCTAAATTCGTTTCACGGACTAAATCCAGCTTTTTACGCAAACGATACCTCTTAATTTCTACACTTTTGACAGAAATATTCAGTAATGGACCAATTTCTTTGGAAGAAAGGTTGAGTCTTAAATAAGCACAGAGTTTTAAGTCGTTCGGAGTGAGTTTAGGGTGTAGGGATTTGATCTTTTTAAAGAAATCCTTATCGGTATTATTAAAGGCTTCCTTAAAAAAGTTCCAGTTATCCTCTTCACTAATATCCTTATCGATTGTTCTGATAACCGATTTTATCTTAGGATTAAGCTCTGGAGATTCTTTTAATTTATTTTTTATGTTGGTTAAGAATTCATTTTTCTTAATTAAACTCATAGTAGAAACAGCCAGTTCCTTGTTCTTCCCGGTCATTTCTTTTTCAAGTTGTTCATTCTGAAGTTCTATAATCCTCTTTTCTACCTCCAGATTTTTCAACTTCATTTCCTTTTCCTTTTCCCTTATTAACCTGAGGTGTTTTCTTTTATATCCCTTGTTTATAAAATAACCAATAATAAAAAGCAGCGTCATGTATACAGTAATTGCTGAATAGCTAAGAAACCAGGGCCTGGAAACTTCAAAATTATACTTTACAGGATCAAACTCCTGAACACCCATTTTTGCTTTCACCTGAAATTCATAATCGCCATAGGAAAGATTGGTATAACCAATGGAAGAAGCCTCTGTCCAGTTGCTCCAGTTTGGACTTAAACCTAAAAGCCGGTAGCTATAGACACGGGTAATAAATTTTCTATACTCCGGAATACTATAATCAAATGAAATATTATTTGTTTTATAATGAAAGGTGGGAGCTTCATTTAGATCTATGAGTTCCGGAGATTCATCCAAGGCTGCCTTAAAAACCTTGTCTATTTTAATTTCATAATCTAAGTTTCGGTTAAAATCCTTTTCGAATTTCAAATATCCGTTGGAAACCCCTAATAGATAGGAATTATTATCGAGCAAGGTGATATTTTCATAGCCCAGGGTGATATTCCGAAGATCATTTGGCAAATGTACCATTCCCATTTTATATGCATTACTCAGTTGTTCTGCTTCTATATTAATTACAGCGTCATTCAGAAAACCCCAAAGTAAATTATCACTTGTATTGATCAATCTTCCAGAAACAAAATCAAGTTCATCACACAAAGTTCCCAGGCTGCTCTCTGCATTAAATTTATTCTCTGATTCCCGAAATTGAAACAATTTTTCTCTTGATGAATAATACAGCGTATCATTAAACTTAAAAATGCTGGAATTTATTCCTGAGTTGTCTCCAAAAGTATAATTCCCCAAACTGTTAACTTTTGTCGAAGGGAAGTCTATCCGGATCCTGTAAACACCTTTATGCTCATTTACTGCCCAAATATCCCCGTCTTTTTCGGAAATCAAAAATTTTGAAGAATGGGGGAAATTTTCAACCATTCCCAGGAAGTTAAATTTCCCGTTCTCTTCCCGTAAAAGGCTTATTCCGTTATAATGCCCCTGAAGATAATATCCAGGCATCCCCTCATAATTTTTTACCACCCAGGTTCCAGAATGGTCGTAGATCCTGGTTGCCACATCTCCATTTATAATATAGGTTCCATTATTATGACCACAGAATAAATTAGTACCAATAAGCTGTAAACTCCAAACCTGACCATTAGTACCATCCATCAAGGTAAAAATATCGTCATCTTTCCTTTTGAAGTACAATCCCTGATTGGTTCCCACATAAAGAAATTCCCCTGTTTGTAAAGAGGTATAAACAGATCCTAAATTGCCATAATTATCCTGGTATAGCATAAAAGCGGAATCCATGTTAATTATACTGAGTCCATTATCCAGGCCTGCCCAAACGTTATTATCTTTATCTACAAATAGATCCAGTACAGTATTATTGATCAATCCATTTTTCTGGTTGAAATGAAGGAGGATATTTCCTTTTCCATCCACATGATAGATCCCTTGCTCTACCGTTCCAAGGATAAGTGAATTATCCAAAAGACTATGCGCAGAAAAGATACTTTGATTCCGTAATTTTTCACTCAGTTCTAAATAGGTCCTTCTTAACACTTGCCCATCCCATTCATAAAAGTTTCCGCTACGACTAATAAGTTGAAGAGAACTTCCCTTTTCAGAAACATGCATAATTTCAATATCCATCAGTTCAACCGGGGGAATAACCATTTCAGGCTGGTTATTTTTTATGGTAAAGAGGCCGGCTGCCATCATTTGAAAATAAACACTACTTTCTCCCTTAAAAAGATTGGTGATTGCAACAGGTGGAGTAGCTACTCTTGATATTTCAAGTGTTTTAAGATTGCAGAGATAAAGTCCTTCAAAACTTTGAAAAACAAGCACATCGCCCATGTATTCCATGTGCCAGAACTGTTCTCCATCAGTTACTTCTCCAGGAAATTTTGGTATCAAACTGGTATATTCCAGCACACCTTTGCTGTTTTTCATCCAGTACCCTATTTCCATATAGGCACCGGTAAATATTTTATCACCGGCGACCTGAACAGACCTCGCTATTGTCTTATTTGGCATTGGATATAAACTCCATTCAGCTCCGGTATATTCAAGAAGGCCCATACTATTGGCCACATAAATATTCCTGTTAGAATGCTGGGAAATATTCCAGTTTTGATTCCCGGCGTTGTACTGATTGGGATTGAAATTAATTACAGGAGGTAATTCCTGCGCACTAGCAGAAATTAAAGAGAAGAAAAATATTAAAAACGCTAATCTAAACAAGACTGAATTTTAGGCTAAAATAGCTTTAAATCTTAATATAAAGAGTAAAATTTATAATAGACTTAATTCTATTTGAACTATTTGACTATTCGTTTTTCATTATTCGGACTTTATAAAAATGTTATAGTACGTTAAAATTCATTAATAAATCTGATTTTTTTTGAATCTTGCAACGTATTTGGCTTAACTTTAAGAATGTATAACAACCTCTAATTTAGACTTTAATAATCATTTCAATATGATAAAAACTACGTCCACCCTAGACTTAAGACGAATTCTAAACTTTTCTAGCTCTAGTTTTTTATTATTTTTTCTTGGTTTTGCATCAGGATTTGCTCAAGATAAAAACCTAACTCATGGCAAAGAAGTATCTCACACTTTTTACATTACTGCAAACACAGGTAATGATGAAACTAATAAGGTTTCACAAGAAGTGCTAAACCAGATTAATATTGCTTCTCAGCAAGATGATAACGCCACATTACTTATAGTTGGTAATATTACCAATGAAAAAGGGTATCCTTCTCAGGATAAAGCTCAAGAACAAACAGAAGCCTTTTTAACCAAAAACCTTCTAACGCCAATCGATAAATTTAACGGAAATGTAATTTTTACTCCTGGTAAGAACGAGTGGAATAAAAAAGGGCACAAAAGCATAGACGATCTAGAATCGTTTCTTCAAGATAACAGTAAAGCTAAATTTTGGCCAAACGATGGTTGCCCAATAGAGAGTAAAGAAATTAATGACGATGTTGCGCTTATTATGATAGATTCTCAATGGTATTTAGAAAACTGGGATGAGCATCCATACATCAACAATAAATGTGATATTAAAACCAGAGATCAATTCTTCGCAGAATTTAGAGACGAATTAAAAGACAACTTTGGAAAAACTATAATTGTTGCGGTACACCATCCTGTATTGAGCAGCACGAAATATGGTTTTATTAAAAAAGTTGCAGGATTTTCAGATCAGACCTACCAAAATCCGGAACAAAGTAAACTTCATAATATATTAGAGGCTACTGCCAGAGAATTTGAAGATGTGATCTTTGTTTCTGGAAACGATAGAAACCTTCAGTATTTAGATCATCTTGAAGTTCCACAAATTATTAGTGGAACAGCAGCTAAAACTCAAAAAGCAAGAGCTAAAGAAAAAGGACATTTTGCTTCAGATAAAAATGGATATGCAAAATTGATCTTATTTAAGGACGGAAGTTCCTTAGTTCGTTTTTATGAAACTTCTTCAGCAAACTCTAAATTTCTATTTGAAAAAGAGATTCAGAGAAAACGCACCACTTTAGATGAAGTTTCTTATAAACCTAAAGACACGTATGGCAAAACTGCAGTTTCATCTATCTACACCTCAGAAGAAACAGATAAAAGCGGATTGTATAAGTGGGCTTGGGGAGATCACTACAGAGATATTTACAGCAAAAAAATAAACGCTCCAGTTTTATTTCTTGATAATCTATCTGGAAACGTAAAACCTATTACTGAAGGTGGAGGAACAGTATCCAGATCTTTGAGGTTGATTAATGATAGCGAAAATGAATATACCTTAAGAGTTTTAAAGAAAAGCGCAATTCGTTTTTTTCAGAGTAGCATGAAAGAGCATTACGTGGCAGATATGGTAAATAATACTGTTGCCGAAAGAATTGTAATGGATTTTTATACCACTGCGCATCCTTATGCTCTTTATGCTTTAAACGATATAATGGATGATGTTGATATTTTACATGTAAGTCCAAAAATTTATTTTGTGCCTAAACAAGAAGCCTTAGGTGTTTTTAACGATAAATATGGGGATGAGCTTTATATGTTAGAAGCGCATGTAGGAGATGAGAATAAAGACTTGGAGATATTTGGTTCTCCAGATGATATTTTAAGTTCAACTGATCTTAGAGAAGAATTACTTGAATCTAAAGATGCAAGTGTTGACGAAGGAGAATATATTAAAGCACGAATTTTTGATATGCTGGTTGGAGATTGGGATAGACACGATGACCAATGGAGGTGGGCAGAATTTAAAGAAGGTGACGATAAAAAGGTTTACAAACCAATTCCAAGAGATAGAGACCAGGCATTTTCCAAATTTGATGGACCTATAATTTCCCTTTTAAAATTAGGATTCCCTCTATTAAGACCCATGCAATCATATAATTCTGATATTAAGAATGTAAAATGGTTTAATGCCCATGGGTATACAATGGATGAAATGATCATTCAGAATTCTAATTGGGAAGATTGGGAAAAGCAGGTGAAATTTATTCAATCAAATCTTACCGATGCTAAGATTGAAAAAGCTTTTGCAAATCTTCCTGAAGATGTAAAGGATGAAAGCATTATTAATATTCAGAAGAATTTAAAAATTCGTCGAGATAATTTAATGGCAGTAACTCGTGATTATTATGAATATTTAAACAAATTTCATGTAGTAACAGGAACCTATAAAGATGATAAATTCTTGATCACCCGTAAAAAAAATGGAGTAACAGACATTCAAATTTCAAGAAAAGATACCATTGTATTTGAAAATAGCTATAACGCTAAAGACACTAAGGAAATTTGGATTTATGGCTTAGATGGGGACGATGAATTTAAAATTGAAGGAAAAGGAAATAACCTTATTAAATTGAAGGTGCTAGGTGGGGAAGAAAATGATATTTACAATTTCGAAAACTCTAGAAGAGCCAAATTATATGATTATAAGAGTAAGAAAAACACCATTGTAAAAGCGGGTAAAAAATGGTTGGTAGATTCTTACGACATTAATAATTTTGATTATTTAAAAAGAAAAACTTCCAATAATAGTTTATTCCCAGCAATAGGATTTAGCTCGGATGCCGGATTTAAAGTAGGGCTGTCTGATACATATACTACTTACGGATTAGCAAAAAATCCATTTACTACGCAACATACAGTAGGTGCAAACTACTATTTTGATACAGAAGGTGTAGAGCTTAGTTATTTTGGAGAGTTTGCCCACATCTTTTACAACTGGAATTTAGGAATAAATGCTTATTATACGAGTCCTAATTTCACTTTGAATTACTTTGGACAAGGGAATGAAACCTTTTATGACGATTCTGCAGACTTAGATTTTAATCGTGTAAACATTGAACAATGGCATTTTGCTCCGTCTTTAATTTGGAATAATGCTCGAGGAAATAAATTCCAATTTAAAGCATTTGTAGAATCTTTGGAAGTCTCTAGAGATGTAGATCGATTTATTGGAGATACTTTCCAAGCAAGTAATGATGTTTTTGATTCTCAGCTATATGGTGGAGTGGAAGTGATTTACCAATACTTGAATAAAAGAAAAAATCCTGCCTATCCAAACTTAGGCATGCAATTCGATCTTACTGCTGGATATAAGACAAATATAGACGATCATGATAATGAATTAGGATATTTGAAGCCTTCTATCTCTATAGATTATCCTTTGAACGATAGCAAAGTAATTGTACTGGCCACTAAAATTGGGGGTAAGGTTATTATTAGTGATAAATACGAATTTTACCACGGAGCTATGTTAGGTGGAGACGAAAGTTTAAGAGCTTCTAGAAATCAGCGTTTTAATGGGAAAAGCAGTTTTTACCAGAGTACAGATCTTAGAGTTGGACTTGGAAAAGTTGAGACTAGCTTTATTCCATTGCGCTTTGGAGTAACAGGTGGATTCGATTATGGTAGAGTTTGGGTAAACAACGATAATTCCAACAAGTGGCATACCAATTATGGAGGTTCTGTTTTTATAAATGGATTTAGTGCCTTTACAGCAAATGTTGGTTATTATACCAGTGAAGAAGATAATCGAGTGGTATTTACTTTTGGATTCAAATTCTAGAGCGTACTTTTTTAGCAATAAAGCTTAAAGCGATCCCTAATTTTTATGGGCATCGCTTTTTTTGATAAGTTTTCAGGTTGTAAAGATAAAGCCCTTCAAAACTTTGAAAAACCAGTACGTCTCCCATATATTCCATATGCTAGAACTGTTCTCCATCATTTACACCCCCGAGAATTTGGGGTATAAGGCTTGTGTATTCAAGTAAACCTTTGTTGTTTTTCATCCAGTACCCTATTTCCATATAGGCACCTATGAAAATTTTTTTTCAACCGCTTTTACAGATCTTACAATTGTATTGTTGGGTATTGGGTACAAATGCCATTGGGCACCGTTATATTTTAATCAACCCGAGGAGTTTGCGATATACAAATTTTTATTCGATGCCTGGGTAACCATCCAGTTTTGATTTCCCGCTTCGTAAATATTGGGAACAAAATTTATTACAGGAGGCAGTTCTTGGGTAAATCCGGCAAAGGAAATAAAACACAGTAAAATGAAAGAAAAACCTTTCAAAAAATTTAATTTTTACAAATTTATAGCTCATTTTTGATTCTATTCAATCAGGTGAATTGCTTACACAAGGAATTTCAAATTTTGCAATAAAAAACCATCTTCAAATAAATTTAAAAGTTGCGTTTTATTATTGAATTCTTATTAAGATATAGATTTTATTATCTATATCTTAGTGTAAGTATAATAAAATCCAAACGACTTATGGTTTAAATAAATTAACCTCCCGTATGAATAACAACAACTAAATTATTAAAAACTTAAAAATCAAGTTTAGTTTATAAAAATAAAAAAGACATTAAATGAAAATTAAAAATCCTGTTTTTAGTTACAATGAATTTTACGAATGGATGAAAGAGCTTTCCAAAGAAGGCAAAT
>JBDNHN010000185.1:0-4890 GCA_041688725.1 Gillisia sp. | reverse complement strand
GAATCAATCAAATAATATATTTTTTTTAAAAAGGAGGAGGCTTGATGACTTTCGCCTTCGCGCCCCCATTAGTTAAAATGCAATATATGAAGAATTAAATGAGTGTAATAAATCAAATGACTTATAAACGATAAATTTTAAAAGCCATTGCACAATCGTTGCAACGGCTTTTGGCCCATATTTCAGGACTAGACATACCGAAAAAGCCAAGCGCACAAATATCACATTTGGTTTTTTTTTCGATACAACGCCAACCCTAAAAACAAAAGAGTTATTTTTAGCCAACGTTTGAAAAAATTGATAAACTAAGAATGACATTAGAAAAATATATTGACAACATAAATCAACGATACCTTTTAGGAAATGCAACCGAACATACTTTTAGAGGGGACTTACAACAATTAATTGAAAGTTTAGTACCCACCATCCGGGCGACCAACGAACCTAAAAGACAACAATGCGGTGCGCCCGACTACATTTTAACCAAAAAGGACATTCCAGTTGGATTTATTGAAGCCAAAGACATTGGGGATAAAGATTTAGATGGTAAAAAGAAAACTGGAAACAAAGAGCAATTTGACCGATACAAAGCATCCTTGAATAATTTGATTTTTACCGATTATTTAGACTTCCATTTATACAATGATGGAGAATTTATTACCAAAATTGCCATTGCAGAAGTAACTGAAAAAGGAATTATTGCACTTCCTCAAAATTTTGCAAGGTTTGAAAATCTAATCATAGATTTCTGTACACACGTTGGACAAACCATAAAGAGTCCAAAAAAACTGGCAGGAATGATGGCTGGCAAAGCCCGATTGCTTTCTGATGTTATTGAGAAAGCCTTAACCAGCGATGAAACTCATAATGAAGACAGTACGCTTAAAGAGCAAATGCTTGCTTTTAAAGATATTCTTATTCACGATATTACATCTAAAGGATTTGCCGATGTGTATGCTCAAACTATTGCGTACGGTTTGTTTGCTGCACGTTTACACGATCCTAGTTTAGACAGTTTTAGTCGTCAAGAGGCTGCCGAGTTAATACCAAAATCCAATCCTTTTTTACGGAAATTGTTCGGTTACATTGCAGGACCAGATATTGACGATAGAATCAAATGGATTGTTGACAACCTGACCGAAATATTTTTAGCCTGTAACGTTGAGAAAATTTTGAAAAATTATGGGAAGTCAACCAATATGGAAGACCCTATCATTCATTTTTACGAAACCTTTTTAAGTGAGTACGACCCAAAATTAAGAAAAGCAAGAGGTGTTTGGTACACGCCAGCACCTGTTGTGAATTTTATTGTGCGTGCGGTTGATGATATTTTAAAAACTGAATTTAACTTACCACATGGTTTGGCAGATACTTCAAAGACGAAAATAAAGGTAAATACACAAATGCCCGATAAAAACTTTAAATCGGGTTACAAACAAACTCAACAAGAAGTACACAAAGTACAAATTCTTGACCCAGCAACGGGTACGGGAACATTTTTAGCCGAAGTAATTAAACTCGTTCACAAAAAATTTAAAGGACAAGAAGGTATTTGGAGTGGTTATGTAGATAATCATTTATTACCGCGTTTAAATGGTTTTGAGTTGTTAATGGCAAGTTACGCAATGGCACATTTGCAATTGGATTTACTGTTAAAAGAAACTGGTTTTAAACCTACCAAAAACCAACGAACCCGTGTGTATCTAACCAATAGTTTGGAAGAACACCACCCGGACACAGGAACTCTATTTGCCAATTGGTTAAGTAGTGAAGCAAACGAAGCCAACCATATAAAACGTGACACACCCGTAATGTGTATTATTGGAAACCCGCCATATAGCGGAGAAAGTGCGAATAAAGGTGAATGGATTATGAGGCTAATGGAAGATTATAAAAAAGAACCAGGAGGTAAAGAAAAATTAAAAGAGAAAAATTCTAAATGGATAAATGACGATTATGTAAAATTTTTACGATTTGGTCAGCATTTTATAGAAAAAAACGGAAGTGGGGTTTTGGCATTTATTAATCCTCACGGATTTTTAGACAATCCAACTTTTAGAGGGATGCGTTGGAATTTACTGAAAACCTACGATAAAATTTATACCATAGATTTACACGGTAATAGTAAAAAGAAAGAAGTTTGTCCTGATGGCTCGCCTGATGTGAATGTGTTTGATATTATGCAAGGGGTTTCTATCAATATTTTTATGAAAACAGGAAAGAAAAAACCAAGCGATTTAGGTAAAATATATCACTTCGATTTATTTGGGAAAAGAGAATTTAAATACGATTTCCTGTTTGATAATTCACTTAACACAATTGATTTTAAAGAGCTTCCTATTGTGGCTCCAAATTATTTTTTCGCAAATAAGGATTTTGAAGAGCAAAAAGATTACGACAAATGCTTTTCAGTTAACTCACTCTTTAAAGTTGGTAATTCTGGTGTTGTAACTAAAAGGGATAAACTAAACATTCACAATACAAAGGAAAGCGTAATTCAGATGTTAGATGATGTTATTAATCTTGATGAAACAGAATGTAGAAAAAAATATTCTATTCCTAAAGATGTTAGAGATTGGAACTTTTCATTAGCAAGACATGATATAAAAGAATCGAATCAAAATCCTGAATTTGTAAAGCAAATTAATTATCGTCCGTTTGATAAGCGATATTTTTATTATTCAGGCAAATCAAAAGGTGTTGTTGGTTGGCCAGTTCCAGTTGTTTCAGATCATTTATTGCATAAGGACAATTTAGGCTTTATGACAAATAAGAAGGTTGAAGTTGGAGATTTTACGCATTACATAATTTATAAAGGTATTGTTGAAAGTCATGCAGTTTCAATGAAAGAAATAAATTATGTATTTCCACTCTATCTCTACCCTTCTAATAATGGACAACAGTCTATTGGACAAATAACGGAAAGAACGTCAAACCTAAATGCTGAAATAGTAAAGCAAATTGCAGATAAATTAGGCTTTACCTTTACAGTCGAAAAAGAAGAAACTAAAGATACATTTGCTCCTATTGATATTTTGGATTATATCTATGCCGTTTTGCACTCACCAAGCTATAGAGAAAAATACAAAGAATTCCTGAAAATAGATTTTCCGAGAGTTCCTTATCCAAAAAACACAGAAACATTTTGGCAATTGGTAAAATTGGGCGGAGAAATTCGTCAACTACACTTATTAGAATCACCAAAAGTAGAGGAGTTTATCACCACATATCCAAAAGATGGAGATAATACCATTACAACCAAAATCGGCAAAAAGGATTGGGAGTTATTTGATGAAAAGAACCAACTTGGTCGAATTTGGATAAACGAAACCCAATATTTCGATAACATTCCATTAATAGCTTGGGAGTTTTATATTGGTGGCTATCAACCTGCTCAAAAATGGTTAAAAGACCGTAAAGGTCGTACGTTAGAGTTTGATGATATTTTACATTATCAAAAAATAATAGTCGCTTTATTTGAAACCGACAGAATTATGAAAGAAATTGACAAAATAGAAATTGAATAAGCCAAGGCTAAAAACCATACACACCTGCCCGTCCGGCAGGCGGGTTTCCAATTCGCTTCATAGTTCAAGGCTGAAATAAACAACGCATTATCGCCTAAACGGTTCAAAATATTGAATAAAACCGATAAAAAACGGCGAACTAACCGCGGCGGTTACACTGAAATACAAAAACTTAACCGTGGCGGTTACAATAAATTAACCGTGGCGGTTAAACTGAAATAGAAAAAGTTAACCGTGGCGGTTACAATTCTTCGTAAGTATCAAGAAGGATTTTTTTTAACGCTGAAAACTAACACTTTATGGCTTGGAATAAAAAATCATTGGATGCCAGGAAGAGTTATACTACTTGATTTTTGTGTGCAAGGAAGCTTGAAAGATTTTATGTTCCTCCTATTTATTCTTTAGAAGGTTTTCTAATAGCTAAAATTGCTTCAGCCACTTTTGTTATTGGTAAAATCCCTAAAACCTTTTTCAAAAAATTTCCAAATGAATTAAGTCGATAAACAGGTAATTGAGTTAAATAAACCACAAGAAAAACCACCACTACCAGAGAAAAAGTCGAAAAGATTAATAAATATAAATTCATACTATTCTATTTTCAAATTAATAATCAAATAAAAAGCTCGGAACTGCTTTAATTACTGATATTTTCAAAGGTTCGAAAACTTTAGAAAACATAAAAGGACAACAGTTTTACTCCTTATCTGAGCAATATAGAAATCATTTAATTATTGAGGTGTGACATTAAAATTTTCACATTTTTCAGTATAGAAATACCTACTTGTAATTCAAGTTTTAAAAAAAAGGACAAAGGAAAATAGTGATAGAAAATAAAGGCAAAGCAACTATTAGGTAACAATGGTTATCACAAATAGCGGATAGCTTTTCAAAGAAAATATTTAACCTCACCAAAAAACTAGGTCAAATCCGACAAGTCCAGCCGACGGCAGGCATTATAGAGCATCCCTTTGGAACAATAAAGAGGCAATGGGGCTTTGATCACATCCTTTCCAAAAAGGGAAAGAAACGAGCCTCTGCAGATTTAAACTTTATCTTTATAACCTACAATCTCAGACGAATATTAAGTTTGATGGGTGAAAAAGGGTTCCGGGAGGTGTATGCACAGATGATTCTTTGTTTATCTGTTTTAATCCAGGCTTATAAAGCCATTTTAATGGCATTATATCCAAGTGATCCCGTAAACCCCAATTTCTGCCCTAATCCGGATCAAACAATATTATTGGGGAGTTCAAAAATTATGCATACAATTTAGTCAGTCTATAGAGGAAGAATTTTACATCTCTGACACCTCTAAACGAAGCTCTGAATTCTTTAATTTTGGCATTAAAAGATTCCGCAGAAG
>JBDNHN010000022.1:0-3255 GCA_041688725.1 Gillisia sp. | reverse complement strand
TAGGCTGGATTTAAACCTTCCTGATGCAAACATCAGCTACGTCCCCCATTTTCTTAGGCTCGAAGTCGCAAATTCCGCTTTCGATATTTTTTTAGATGAATTGGAATGGCAACAGCATTATATCAAAATTTTTGGAAAACTGCACCCACAGCCAAGATTAACTGCACTTTACGGAATTAATGATCAATCCTACACTTATTCACATCTCACGTTAAAACCCCTAAAATTCACTCCAAAATTGTTGGAAATTCATCAAAAATTAAAAGAGCTTACAAAAATCAATTTCACACATTGTCTGGCAAACCTATACCGCGATGGAAATGACAGTATGGGTTGGCACGCCGATGACGAAAAAGAACTGGGTGAAAATCCTGTGATCGCATCGGTAAGCCTTGGCGCCGCCAGAAAATTTCAACTAAAGCACAGGTCCGATCCCAATTTAAAATATCAATTGGATCTTGAGCATGGCAGTTTGTTGCTGATGAAGGGAACTACGCAACATTTTTGGAAACACCAGCTTTCAAAAACAAAAAAACCCGTTTCGCCAAGGATCAATCTTACTTTTAGGACACTTTTCTAAAACAGAAAATAGAATAGAGGAAATAATAAAGACAAAAACTTTGAACCAATTACAAAATTTAGAAAAAGATCAAATATTTGCGATCATTTTCCAAATTTTTGCGCCCTTTCCGGTTTTCTTTTCTCCCTATCTGTAAATTTCATTTAAAACCGAAGCAAGGCGAAGTCCCCCTTTTTGAAGTTGTTCCCTTACCACAGGAAACCAATCGTACATATATCTGTATCCTAATTTTTCCCCTACTTTAACTGAAGCATATACTTTTTCACTTAAAGATTTCGACTCATACATCCAGTCTTCAAAAGATCCGGAAGTGATTTGTTTTTTTTGCAGTTCAGAAAGGTGACTAGTGTTTTGCGCCAGTTCAGAATAACTCATATTATTAGAATCAATCATATCACTATCCCAAACCCGGTGAAGATTTGAATTTTCACCAAACCAGCGCACCCGTATATCGTTCCCGCCTCTATCTTCTCCCCGGCCGGTATGCAAAGGCTGATGCAGATCTGCAATAAAATGGACCAACATCTTCAGATAAAACTCCTTATTCTCCCGGGTGGCATTTTTGTCCTTCAACACCTCCACACATTTTTTAATCGCCATCAGTAAATCACCTTTGGGATTGGCATTTTCTTTAGAATATTTAGTTTCTCCTTTAGGAAGATTTACATAATGCCAGGGTTTAAATTTACGGTATTTTGAATCGCTTTTGATCTCATCTCCAAAGGTGGAAACAAAAGCCAGACTTTTTCCAAGAATCAATTCTATTTGTTTCCTGGCTTTTTTGCTCAAATGATTGTCGGCAATTTCTCCTGTAACTCTATGTGCGGTTTGCCCCCAATCGTAATTATTTGAAAACCCCAGGTTCAGGCTCAGGAAAAAAATAGCAGTAATTACAAAACTCTTCATCTGTATAATTTTTTAATGAAAACTAATAAAACTCCGTGCAAAAATTTTTATTTTGAATAAAAATATAAAACCTCAGATTAACGAAATATAAAGATTATTTGTGAAGATTCATATTTAAATAAAAATCCTCAATTCGCTTAATAGTTAAAGAAGGTAAAATTCTGTTTCAACAAACTAATTCGGAAACAAATCGTAAATTTGTTCGATAAACGCTAAGTTAAAAACTTGTTCCTCAAACCGGAAAATGCTTATAAAGATGTTACATATATACGCTAAACATATTATATTATCAGATGAAAACAAAAATTCTAAGTTTTTTGATGTTGCTCTTTGTGCAATTGACATTCGCTCAAATGAATCCCTTTACCGAAAATCTAGTATCTGTAAATAAATTGATTGACGGGACATTAACCACCCCGGAAAACATCGAAAATCCCCCGCTGGTAATTTTAATTCAAGCCTCCGGGCCAACAGACAGGGATGGGAATCAATCGATGATGAAGAATGACGCTTCAAAAAAAATCGCGCATCAATTGGCTGAAAATGGCATTGCTTCCTACCGGTTTGACAAGCGAATTTTTAAGATGAATAAATTCAAAATTAAAGAAGCTGATTTACGTTTTGAAGATTTTGTTACCGATGTAAACTCAATCCTGGAGTATTTTAAAGTTGATAAGAATTTCAATAAAATTATATTGGCAGGTCATAGCGAAGGTGCTCTTATAGGAATGCTCGCCGCACAACAAGGAGCCGATGCCTTTATCTCATTGGAAGGCCCGGGAAGGAGTATCGATAAAATTGTTGTAGAACAACTTGCAAAACAATCTGAAGAGCTTTCTGAAAATGCCCGTCAGTCTTTTGATGAAATGGGTAAAACCGGAAGCACCTCCAATTACAGTCCGTATCTGGAATCCATTTTCAGGCCCAGCGTTCAGCCATATATGGGCTCTTGGATGAAATATGATCCTGCGCTGGAAATAGCAAAATTAGAGATCCCCATCCTAATTATAAACGGATCTTTCGATTTACAGGTTGATACAACCGATGCCGAAATTTTAAATGCAGCCGCTCCAAATTCGAAGTTGGTTATTTTGAATAATATGAATCATATTTTTAGGGAAATTAAGGGGGGAAATCTGGAAAATACCAAAGCATACAATGAACCTAACAGACCGCTTCATCCTGATTTGATCCCGATATTATCAGATTTCATTAACTCTATAAAATAAGATCTGCTGAAAACCATGGAATTTTAACTTCCGAAGTATCCGGAGGTTCCAATAGGCAAATGGAACGCATGTTTTCAAATTCTATAATAACAAAAAGACATCTAAAAATAATAAAACTGAAGAATAAATGGACTATAAAATTGTATTTTCAGATATAGACGGAACCCTTCTCAACAGGAATCGGGAATTATCTCCGGCAACCATAACTGAAATTAAAAAATTAAAAAACAAAATTCCATTTATTCTGATCTCAGCCCGGATGCCTTCCGCAATGCGGCACCTTCAAAAGGAACTTGACATTGAAGAACTTCCACTGATTTGCTATAATGGCGGATTGATCTTAGTCAACAATAAAGTTGTAAGTTCTACAGAGATCCCTATTGATATTTTGGAGGATTTGAGCAACTGGAATTCAGAGATCAGTTGTCATCTAAGCCTATATCATCAGGATGAATGGTATACACCCTCAATGGATGAATGGGCGCTCAGGGAACAAAATAACACCAAAGTTGAGCCTGAAATAAAATCTGAGCTGGAGGT
>JBDNHN010000184.1:0-11650 GCA_041688725.1 Gillisia sp. | reverse complement strand
TTTTTTTTATAACTTTAAATTTCGTATCAAAAAAATTAACCTTTTATGAAAAAAAATGATTCTCAATTATTCCAGTTCGCAAAGGTTTATTGCCGCTTTTTTGGGCACAGACTAAAAGTTTCAAAAAATGTCACTAAACATATACACGAGTATCAATGTGCGAAATGTGGGGTAGAAATGACCGATACCGCTAATGGCTTCCTTGCGAGACTTACCCCAAAATTCAAGGAAACCAATATTTATTTGGCTAAATTCTATAAAAAAAGAAAAAAAAGAATTTATACGAACGCTTCCTAACTTTCTTCTTCATCCATTGCATTCCATCCCCTGGCAATTAACGGAATTTTTGTATTTGCCCTGGTAATAAGGTGCATTCCCTCATTTTCTTCTGTTATATGTCCAATTACCGTAAAATGCGGATTGGCTTTTATTTTATCAAAATCCTGCTGGGCAATTGTAAACAACAATTCATAATCTTCTCCTCCGCTTAACGCAATTGTCGTGCTATCCAGCTCAAACTCTTCGCAGGCCGAAATAACCGACTGATCCAGTGGAATTTTTTCTTCATATAAATTGGCCCCTACCTTAGAACTTTTGCACAAATGGATAATCTCCGAAGAAAGCCCGTCACTGATATCGATCATAGAAGTCGGTTTTACTCCAAGCGTTTTAAACAAAGGCGGAATATCTTTTCTTGCTTCCGGCTTTAACTGGCGTTCAATCAAATAAGTATATGCATCAAGATCTGGCTGGGAATTGGGATTTGCCTTAAACACTTCTTTCTCCCGTTTCAGGATATTCAAACCCATATATGCCGCCCCCAAATCTCCTGTTACCACTAACAGATCATTGGGTTTTGCGCCACTTCTGTAGACCACATCTTCCTTTTCTGCCATCCCAATCGCGGTAATGCTTATCAACAATCCTTTGTTAGAGGAAGATGTGTCACCACCCACAACATCGATATTATAAATTTTAGCGGCAAGTTCAATCCCTTCATACAATTCCTCCAAAGCTTCCACAGGAAACCGGTTGGAAACGGCAATTCCCACAGTAATTTGGGTCGCTGTTCCATTCATTGCATAAACATCAGATAAATTCACCATCACTGCTTTATATCCCAAATGTTTTAAGGGCATATAAGACAGATCAAAATGAACCCCTTCCAATAGGAAATCGGTGGTTACAAGGATTTGTTTATTTTTAAATTCAAGTACTGAGGCATCATCGCCAATGCCTTTAATTGTTGAAGGCAATTTGGGCTGTAAGTTTTTGGTAAGCAGATCGATAAGGCCAAATTCGCCCAATTCTGAAAGTTTTGTCCTGCTTTGTTGACTATCTTCTAACATGTTCTTTGATTTTGAAATGCAAAATAAACGAATATTCTTTCAGCAACAGGAGATTTACAAGATTTTAATGCTGAAAAATCAATTTAATATCGTTAAAATTCCGGCAAAGCGAGCCCTGGGTAACGCTAAAAAGCAGATTGGTTTTTTAAGGATTAAAAAATCCCCACACCCTATTGAGTCTGCTTATATTCTCATTCTTAAAACAAATAGAAGGTTATGGTAATCCGCTTGTTTTATACTATATTTGTACTCAATTTAGAATTAATCTTATTAACAATGATAAAGGTAAGCGAAGGAGCTAAAAAAAGGATTGCATTATTGATGACCGATGAAGGCTATGATGCGACTAAGGACTTTGTGCGCGTAGGAGTTAAAAGCGGAGGATGTTCTGGGTTATCGTATGAGCTCAAATTTGACAAATCTCAGGCAGAAAACGATAAGTTGTTTGAGGACAATGAAATAAGGATCGTGATAGATAAGAAAAGCGTTTTATATTTGGCAGGAACTATCCTCGAATTTTCAGGAGGACTGAATGGCAAGGGATTTGTGTTCAACAATCCAAATGCAGAGCGCACATGTGGGTGTGGGGAAAGTTTTTCGCTATAGGTTCAATATTTTAATTTGATAATGAGATGAGTACTATAAAAAGATTTGAGGATCTAGAAATATGGAAAACATCCAGGGAGATCTGTCAGGACATTCATCTTATTCAGAAAAACACGAAGCTCAAAAATGACTTTAAACCTTACAATCAAATAAATGGTTCTTCCGGTTCAGTTATGGATAATGTAGCTGAAGGTTTTGAAAGAAACGGAAATAAAGAATTTACTCAATTTTTATCTATTGCTAAAGCCTCATGTGGTGAGACAAGATCACAGCTTTATCGGGTTTTAGACCGGCATTATATCAGCAAAGAAGAATTTGACATTATTGTCATTAAACTAATCTCACTAAGTAAACAAATTAGCTTATTTATGGCCTATTTGAAAAATAGTGATTTCAAGGGGTCAAAGTTCTCTAAAGAGCTTTGAACCTTGAACTTTAAACCTTGAATAAAATTATGGCATATACAGAAGACGATTTAAAGAAAGAGCTCGAGACAAAGGAATATGAATACGGGTTTTATACCGATATTGAATCGGATACGTTCCCCGTGGGATTGAATGAGGACATCGTGCGGGCAATTTCACAACGAAAAGAAGAGCCGGAATGGATGACCGAATGGAGGCTGGAAGCCTTTAGGGAATGGGAAAAAATGACTGAACCTGAATGGGCCAACGTACATTATCCAAAACCTGATTTCCAGAATATCTCCTATTATTCTGCCCCTAATAAAAAAGCGAAATACGAGAGTTTAGATGATGTAGACCCGGAATTGCGGGCAACCTTTGACAAACTCGGGATTTCCATTGATGAGCAAAAGATGCTTTCAGGAGTAGCGGTAGATGTGGTAATGGACTCTGTTTCAGTAGCTACGACCTTTAAAAAATCCCTGGGCGAAAAAGGTATTATTTTCTGTTCCATTTCGGAAGCGATCAGAGAACATCCTGAATTGGTGAAAAAATATATCGGCACTGTTGTTCCGCAAAAAGACAATTTTTATGCAGCATTAAATTGTGCTGTATTTAGCGATGGTTCTTTTTGCTATATCCCAAAAGGGGTTCGTTGCCCAATGGAACTTTCAACCTATTTCAGAATAAATCAGGCCGGAACCGGACAATTTGAAAGAACTTTATTAATAGCCGATGAAGGCAGTTATGTGAGTTATCTTGAAGGCTGTACCGCGCCTTCCAGGGACGAAAATCAATTGCACGCCGCTGTGGTTGAATTGATAGCCTTGGACGATGCTGAAATTAAATATTCCACCGTTCAAAACTGGTATCCCGGAAATAAAGAAGGAAAAGGCGGAGTTTTCAATTTCGTTACCAAACGTGGTATTTGCCATAAAAATGCCAAGATCTCCTGGACTCAGGTTGAAACCGGATCGGCTGTAACCTGGAAATATCCTTCCTGTATTTTAAAGGGAGATAATTCCATAGGAGAATTTTATTCCATTGCCGTGACAAATAATTACCAGCAAGCAGATACCGGCACCAAAATGATCCACCTTGGCAAAAACACTAAAAGCACTATTATCTCCAAGGGAGTTTCAGCGGGAAAATCACAAAACTCGTATCGCGGACTGGTCCAGATCAACAGCAGGGCAGAGAATGCACGGAATTTTTCCCAGTGTGATTCCCTGTTAATGGGCGATCAATGTGGGGCACACACCTTCCCATATATTGAGGTTAAAAATAAAACAGCCCAGGTAGAACATGAGGCTACAACCAGTAAAATAGGAGAAGACCAAATATTTTATTGCAATCAGCGCGGGATACCAACAGAGAAGGCAATTGCGCTTATCGTAAACGGGTTTAGCAAAGATGTGCTAAATAAATTACCTATGGAATTTGCTGTGGAAGCTCAAAAGCTTCTGGAAATTTCCCTGGAAGGATCTGTAGGATAATCTAAAAAAATTAAGAAATATTGATGAAAAAATTAATTTTCATAATAGTTATTTTAACGCTTGGAATTGCCTGTGAGAATGAACCGGAGATAAAACCGGAGATAAAAACTGAAGCTACCGAAAAAGACAGCATTCAGAATTACCAGGGAGATTTTATTTATATAGGAGGTGAAGCGGTACTTAAAGGAGAAAATTTTGTGTACCAGGTAAAAATGGACTCCATAGCCAATCTCCTCAAGGAATCCTTAAAAAAGTATCAATTAGACGATAAAAATATCGTTCCAATTGAAGTAAGGGGGAAAGTTATAGATAACAAGGTTAGACAAGGTTATTCAAAGGTGATAGAGATTAGGGAAATTGTAGAAATTTTCGCCAGGAAACAATCGGAAAATACAGAGATAAAGAAATAATCATATCCGGGAAGCCGGAACTACATCAAAAATATTATGCTTGAAATAAAGAATTTACACGCCAGTATAGACGATAAAGAAATCCTAAAAGGGATCAATCTTGAGATAAATGCAGGAGAAGTACATGCTATTATGGGACCAAACGGTTCGGGAAAAAGCACCTTGTCTTCGGTAATCGCAGGAAAAGAGGAATTTGAAATGACCAAAGGAGAAATAATCTTTGATGGTATCGATCTAACCCAATTAGACCCGGAAGATCGCGCCCACAAAGGCATCTTTCTATCATTTCAATATCCGGTAGAAATTCCCGGGGTTTCGGTTACCAATTTTATAAAAGCAGCGATAAATGCCCACCGAAAAGCTCAAGGCCTGGAAGATATGCCGGCCAATGAGATGTTGAAAAAGCTAAGGGAAAAATCGGAAATGTTGGAAATAGACCGCAAATTCCTTTCCCGTTCATTAAACCAGGGATTTTCAGGGGGAGAGAAAAAACGGAATGAAATTTTTCAAATGGCAATGCTCAACCCTAAACTGGCTATTTTGGATGAAACCGATTCAGGATTGGATATAGATGCCCTTAAAGTAGTTGCAAACGGGGTGAACAAGTTGAGGAATAAGGACAATGCTGTATTATTAATTACACACTATCAGCGGTTGCTGGATTATATCGTACCAGATGTAGTTCACGTTATGGTTGATGGTAAAATAGTGAAATCCGGAGGTAAAGAACTGGCTTATGAGCTGGAAGAAAGAGGCTATGACTGGCTAAAGACGGAGCAGGTTTAAGGAGTTTTTAAAATTCCTTTGAATTGCTTTAATGTTGTAGAAGGAACATTTTAATACAAATGCGTAACAAAATATAGAATTTTCGCCCCGGCGAAAATGACAATTGAAATTATTATGGAATTAAAAGATAAATTAATATCCTCATTTTTGGCTTTTGAAGAAGGTTGTGATGTAGATGCCGATATCCACCTTTTAAGGAGTCAGGCTATGCAGGAATTTGAGGAATTAGGTTTTCCTTCAAAAAAAGAAGAAGCCTGGAAATACACTTCCCTTAATTCGGTACTTAAACCCAATTACAGTGTTTTCCCGAAAAAGGAAAATGTCATAGAATACGGTGATATAAAGAAATATTTAATCCACGATATAGATGCCTATAATCTGGTTTTTATTGACGGAATTTATTCATCGCATTTATCGCAAACCACGCACGACAAAATTGATGTTTGCCTGTTGTCGGCGGCCTTATCCAAACCCAAATACAAGGGGGTAATAGATACCTATTTCAACAAGGCAATTCCAAAAACAAACGGTTTAACGTCTTTGAATACTGCCTTTTCTAAAGAAGGAGCTTATATTCATATTCATAAAAACCGGGTGGCAGATAAGCCTATTCAAATAATTAATTTCGCTACCGGGAATGAAGCCGCGCTGATGATCCAGCCGCGGAATTTAATTGTGGTGGATGAAAATGCCCAAGTTCAAATTATTGAGCGTCACCAAAGTTTAACCGATCATCCTGTACTTACCAATTCTGTTACTGAGATATTTGCAGGAAAACATGCCCTGGTGGATTATTACAAAATTCAAAACGACCATTCCTCGGCTTCGCTTATAGATAGTACTTTTGTCGATCAAAAAGCGGAAAGTAACTGCTCCATGCATACCTTTTCCCTGGGCGGAAAGTTGACCAGGAACAATCTCAATTTCTACCAAAAAGGAGAGCATTCAGATTCCACATTAAAGGGAATCACTATAATTCAAGAAAAGCAGCATGTAGATCACAATACATTAGTGCACCACAGATCTCCCAATTGTGAAAGTCATCAGGATTACAAAGGCATTTTTGCCGATAATTCTACCGGCGTTTTCAATGGAAAAATAGTAGTGGATCAGGCAGCTCAAAAAATAAACGCGTTCCAGGCTAACAATAATATTTTGCTGGATAATAAAGCGACCATAAATTCTAAGCCCCAACTGGAAATTTTTGCCGATGATGTGAAATGCAGCCACGGATGCACAATTGGCCAACTAGACA
The DNA here is from genome assembly GCA_041688725.1 of Gillisia sp. Classification (GTDB taxonomy): domain Bacteria; phylum Bacteroidota; class Bacteroidia; order Flavobacteriales; family Flavobacteriaceae; genus Gillisia. Next base: position 5,344 of record JBDNHN010000184.1, on the reverse strand, counting down.
ACGATTCTTTGTTTTACCTGCGCTCGAGAGGAATTCCGTTAAAGGAGGCCCGTGCGTTGTTGATGTACGCTTTTGCGAACAACGTATTGGAAAGTGTAAAAATTCCGGAAATTAAAAAAAGGATTACCCACGAGATCGCCTTAAAATTGGGCGTGAGTCTAGGATTCGACTTATAAGCAAACCTGACTATTTCCAATAATAGTCGATTTTTATTAGTGCTGTTAAAGTGAAGAATGATATGAAAGTTGCTGCTAAAAAAGTCCAGTTTAATGTTGAAGAAATTCGCAAAGATTTTCCCATTCTAAAACGGAAAGTTAACGGATATGCTTTAGTGTATCTTGATAATGCTGCAACCTCACAAACCCCGCAACAGGTAATAGATGCAATTGTAGATTACTATTCAAACTACAATGCCAATATTCACAGGGGTGTTCATACATTATCCCAGGAGGCGACAGATAAGTACGAAACTGCACGCAAAAAGATCCAAACCCATTTCAATGCCGGAAAAGCTCATGAAATAATATTTACTTCCGGCACTACCCACGGAATTAATCTAGTGGCCAGTGGTTTTGCTTCTATTTTACAAAAGGGAGATGAAATTTTAGTTTCGGCTCTGGAACACCACTCAAACATTGTTCCCTGGCAAATGCTTTGTAAAAAAACCGGTGCTGTTTTAAAGGTGATCCGGATGGACCAAAACGGGGAATTGCTTTTGGACGAGTATGAAAAGCTTCTGTCGGAAAAAACAAAAATAGTAATGGTAAATCACGTTTCCAATGCGCTGGGAACTGTAAATCCTATCAAAAAAATTATAGATAAGGCTCATAGTTTTGGCGCGGCTGTATTAATTGATGGCGCCCAGGCTGCACCACATATAAAAGCAGACGTTCAGGCTTTGGATGTAGATTTTTACGTGGCCTCTGCCCATAAAATGTGTGGCCCTACCGGAGTGGGAATGTTATACGGGAAAGAAGAATGGTTGAAAAAACTACCTCCATATCAGGGAGGCGGCGAGATGATTGCCACCGTAACTTTCGAGAAAACCACCTATGCAGATCTTCCTCATAAGTTTGAAGCAGGAACTCCTAATATTTGTGGAGGCATTGCTTTTGGCGCAGCATTAGATTATATGAATGCAATTGGGATAGACGACATAGCCAAATATGAACATCAACTTCTGGAATACGCTACAAAAAAACTTCTGGAGATTGAAGGAATAAAAATCTATGGCACCGCAAAAGATAAAACTGCAGTAATTTCGTTTAATATTGAGGGAATTCACCCATATGACATCGGAACAATCATCGATAAATTAGGGATTGCCGTGCGAACCGGACATCATTGCACAGAACCAATAATGGATTATTTTAAAATTCCCGGTACAATTCGGGCTTCGTTCTCATTTTATAATACAACCGAAGAAATTGACTTGTTTATCGCAGCCGTTAAACGAGCAAAAACTATGTTGGAATAATAAATTTTTCAGTATAAAAATTTATTATTGTGAAGGAAAGATATAATTTTGAAAATGTCAGGTTTTGAATTTTGCTGATATTTTCAGAAAATAAAAATAAAACCAGGAAGAATAAGTGTTTTTATCTCAAGAAAAAAACCACCGTTTAACCTGACAAAAACAACAAGAAGTGAGCAATATTAAAGAAATACAGGAAGAAATTGTAGGAGAATTTTCTATGTTCGACGATTGGATGGAGCGCTACGAGTATATGATTGAGCTTGGGAAATCCTTGCCGTTAATAGACAAAAAATATAAGATTGAAGAGAATTTGATCAAAGGTTGTCAAAGCAAGGTTTGGATTCATGCAGAATTGCAGGGCGACAAACTTTTGTTTACAGCAGATAGCGACGCCATTATTACCAAAGGAATTGTAGCCATCCTGATCAGGGTTTTTTCCAATCAACATCCTGCCCAGATTCTCGAATCCAACACCCAATTTATAGATGAAATTGGTCTTAAGGAGCACCTCTCACCTACCCGTGCAAACGGCTTGGTAAGTATGATCAAACAACTTAAAATGTATGCGCTGGCATATCAAACACAATTAAACTAAGATGACAAAAGAAATAAATACCCAGGAATTGGGCGAAAAAATTGTTGAAGTTTTAAAATCCATATATGATCCTGAAATTCCTGTGGATATCTATGAACTGGGACTAATTTATGATGTCTTTGTCAATCCCGAATATGAAGTAAAAATCCTGATGACTCTTACCACTCCCAATTGCCCTGTAGCTGAATCCCTGCCACAGGAGGTGGAGGATAAAGTAAAGTCAATGGATATCATAAAGGATTGCGAAGTAGAGATCACTTTTGATCCGCCATGGACCCATGAATTGATGAGTGAAGAAGCAAAATTGGAGTTGGGAATGTTATAATATTCCCTTCTTAACCCCCCGGACTCTTCCTCCAAATGAGGTTCAATAAAACAATTAAGACCTAAAAGTTACTAATATGTCTACAGAAATAAAAAATCGCGTTGCCAACAGCAAATTGGTCACTTTTGACCTGGAAGACTATTATCCCAAAGGGGAACGGGTGTTTTTTGACATTAAAGACTGGTTGATAGAAGGCTTGATCCTGCGGGAAACCGTTTTTAGGGAAATGGTTTTGGCCCACGACTGGAGCCAATATAAGGATAAATACGTAGCTCTTTCCTGCTCCACTGGAGCCATTATCCCGGCCTGGGCATATATGCTTTTAACTGTCCATTTTCATCCTTTTGCTAAAAAAGTGATTATTGGCGATCTGGAAACCCTGGAAACAGTATTATATTCCAAAATTATTCAAAACCTGGATGTGACAGATCTAAAGGACAAAATGGTCATAATAAAAGGATGTTCCCATAAACCGGTTCCTAAAAATGCCTATTTGCTTATTATAGAAAAATTGCAACCTGTGGTTAAAAGTTTAATGTATGGAGAAGCCTGCTCTTCGGTTCCGCTTTATAAAAAGTAAGAAGATGAAAAATTTATTTTTAATTCTGATAATTTTCCTTGCCACCTGCCAGGTTTCGGCTCAGGAAGAAATAATTGAAGTCCCTCCAAACGGATGGAATTCCGGCGGAACTATTCAATTATTATTCAACCAATCTGCTTTTAACGATGAATGGACAGGTGGCGGTACTTCCAGCATCGCAGGAAACCTCAGCTTAAATTACAATCTCAATTACCGCATGGACGATATTTCCTGGGACAATAAATTATTGGCCGATTACGGATTAACCAAAATTAAAGACGACGAATTCTCCAGAAAAACAAGTGATCGTTTAGAATTTAATTCCATAGTGGGAAAGCAGCTAAAAAATTCCAATTGGTATTATTCCTGGTTTTTAAATTTTAGGACCCAGATTTCCAAAGGATATGCATTTAGCGAAGATCCCGTAAGCCTTAAAACTGTCAGAACCGAAACCACCCATTTTCTCTCACCTGCCTATTTACAAACAGGACCAGGTATGATGTGGAAAAAGAATGATGATTTTGTAATAAATATCGCTCCCGCTACCGCCAGGTTTATCTTTGTAGACAACGAATTCACTTCGGTTCCCGGTTATCTGGATGGTCAGTATTTTGGGGTAGACGAAGGGAAATCCAGCCGGTTTGAATTTGGTGCGTCTGTAAGCGCATTCCTGAAATTGAAACTTCTGGAAAATGTAACTATGGAAAATACCGCGAATTTTTATTCCAATTACCTAGATAAACCGGGAAATGTAGATATTGATTATCTCATGAATATGCAAATGAAAATCAACAGTTATTTATCTGCCAATTTACTTTTTCAGGCTATCTACGATGATAATGCAATTGCGGCTTTTCAAATAAGGGAAGTTTTTGGCCTGGGAATTAACTACAGTCTCTAACTTTTCCTCCATTTTTAAAATTGCCAAAAACACCAATTTAAAGCTACAATATTGATCCTTCAAAAGTGCCTGTATTTGTCAGTATGATTAATTTCTGTCCAACATACTAAAGCTTGCCGTACCAGTTTATATAAAAAAATCTTAGGATAGTTTTACCAGATTTGCTTCTTTTTATAAGCCTGTTTATTTACCTTAGTGTCCGAATTATTAATGAATAACCGCAGCTAAAATCCGGTTATTACCTAGCGTATAACTTTGCATTTATGATAGAAAAAGCTGATTTAACATATGAAAAAGTGGTTCTTATTGGTATAGTTACTAAGGATCAGGATGAGGATAAACTTACCGAGTATTTAGACGAACTCGAATTTCTATCTTATACAGCAGGGGGAGAAGTTATAAAACGTTTCACCCAGAAAATGGCGAAACCCGATCCAAAAACTTTTATGGGTTCAGGAAAAATAAATGAGGTAAAAGAATTTATAGAAGCAAATGGGATTGGCACCGCAATTTTTGACGATGAACTCTCTCCTTCTCAACAAAAAAATATACAAAAAGTACTGGATTGCAAGGTGCTGGACCGCACAACCCTTATTCTTGATATTTTTGCTCAACGCGCACAATCCAGCTACGCAAGGACACAGGTTGAATTGGCACAATATCAGTACCTGCTTCCCAGATTGGCAGGAATGTGGACTCACCTTGAACGCCAGCGTGGAGGAATTGGGATGCGTGGGCCCGGGGAAACCGAAATTGAAACTGACCGTCGTATTGTTCGCGACAGAATTTCCCTCCTAAAGAAGAAAATTGAGAGCATCGATAAACAAATGGGTGTGCAGCGCGGAAACCGCGGGAAACTGGTAAGAGTAGCTTTGGTAGGTTACACCAACGTGGGAAAATCTACGGTGATGAACGTCGTCAGCAAAAGTGACGTGTTTGCAGAGAATAAACTCTTCGCAACCCTGGACACAACAGTTCGCAAAGTTGTAATTCGGAATTTGCCTTTTCTACTGACAGATACTGTAGGCTTCATCAGGAAATTACCCACCCAGTTGATAGAATCCTTTAAATCTACCCTAGATGAAGTGCGCGAGTCCGATTTGCTTTTGCACGTTGTTGATATTTCCCATCCTAATTTTGAAGATCATATCCAATCGGTTAACCAAACTCTGGCAGATATTAAAAGTGCGGATAAACCAATCATTATGGTATTCAATAAAATTGATGCCTATTCTGAAGAAAAAATTGATGAAGACGATTTGGTTACTGAAAAAACCGAAGTTCATTATTCTCTGGAGGAATGGAAACAAACCTGGATGAACCGTTTAGGCGATAATGTGTTGTTTATTTCAGCTCTGAACCAGGAAAATATTGAAGATTTTAAAAAGAAGATCTACGAGGCAGTGCGGCAAATCCATGTGACAAGGTTTCCGTATAACAATTTCCTTTACCCTGAATATGATGCT
>JBDNHN010000183.1:0-1483 GCA_041688725.1 Gillisia sp. | reverse complement strand
TAGATAATAATTCCATCACTTCAAATTAATAATACAAAATTAAATACTTATTAAGTCTAAAAAATATAATATCCCAATTATTAACGAAATCGATTTCTTTATGCTAAAGTGTAAAAACCCGGGAATTCGATTCGGTTTTTATGAGTATGTATGGAAAATAAGGATGTATGAATTTTAACGGAAATTTAATCGAAAAGAATTCCTCTAGGCTCTGCCTAGAGGTTTCCGTTGAAATTGTCATTCCCGTGAAAACGGGAATCTAAATTACAGAATTTTGGTTTTTGACCCAAAGGTCAAAATGAAGCCAGCGAAATACCTCTATGGCTCTGCCTCGAGGATAGTTGGTTTTATTCCACCTCAAAATCAAAATAAGTGTCAGGGTAAGGCTCCATCCTTAAGGTGTAATGCCACCATTCCTGGGGATAGGACCGGAAACCGTGTTTACTCATTGTCCTTTTCAACAATTCCCTGTTTTGTTTTTGTGCCGGAGTGATCTGTGAAGTATCGTGATGGGAAATTTCTCCAAAGAAATCATAACTGCCTCCCATACTGAGTTCTTCCCCGGTGTTTGCGTCAATCAGGGTTAAATCTACTGTTCCTCCACGTGAATGCCCTGATTTTGTTGCGATATAACCAAGATCAAACAGATCATTTTTATCTATATCCGGATAAAATTCCCGTTTCATCAACGTGTCATTCTCAATTTTTGCCCATTCCATAAAATAGTTGACTGCACCTTGTGGCCTGTAAGCATCAAAGATCTTAAGACAGTAGCCAATATTCTCCAGTTCTTGCTGGACTTCATGCAAAGCCTTTGCTGCAGGTTTGCTAAGTATTGCCCTGGGCTGCTTATAACCGCTAATTGGTTTTCCAACAAAGTTATGCGACCCGCCATATCGAATATCCAGGACGATATCGGGAATAAGCTCTTTTACATAAACAAAACCTTCCGGGAGTTGGTTTTGTGGATTTTTATTTGTGCTTATTAAAAATGTCAGGATCAATAAAATTGACAAATATTTCATGTGATGCATTTTAGGTACAAAACTAAAAAAACCGCCGGTAGGGGCGGTTTAATATATAGAATAAAAGTGATTACTTCATATCTTCTGTCGCTTTCTTGCCATCCTCCACTTTTTCCTGAACTTCTTCTTTCACGTTTTTGGCGCCTTCTTCAATTTTCTCGCTGGCTTTTTTGACATTGGTCTCAATATCTTCGCCAATTGCTTTTACCGCTTCTTCACTTTTTTCCTTGGTAGTCTCCCTGCAGGAATAGAGTGAAGTTGTTATTCCGGCTATCATCAACAATAAAAATAATTTTTTCATAATTTTGGTTTATTTGGATAAGTTCAAAAAAAAAGCCATCGCAATTGAGATTGGATGGCTTTTTAAAATATTAATGTAAATGACTATTCTTTGTCAGCATCAACATCCTCTTTTCCTTCAACTGCTTCTACAGTTTCTTCAGTAGCTTCTTCTACAG
>JBDNHN010000182.1:0-6806 GCA_041688725.1 Gillisia sp. | reverse complement strand
CCCCTTCATACCAGGACATTGCATCCGATTTTTCCGCAATATTTTCACCCCATAAAGCACTTACCGGAATAAAAGTGATGTTTTGACCTTTAAACTCACTTTTGGTTTGCATTTGCTTAAAATCTTCGACAATTTCATCAAAAACAGCTTGTGAATAATTGACCATATCCATTTTATTCACGGCCACCACCACTTCTTTAATCCTAAGCAAATTATTAATAAAAAAATGACGATAGGTTTGTTCAATTACTCCTTTTCTGGCATCTATCAGGATGATTGATACTTGGGAGGTTGAAGCCCCGGTCACCATATTGCGCGTATATTCCACATGTCCCGGAGTATCGGCTATAATGTAACTTTTCTTTTTTGTCGAAAAATAAATATGCGCCACATCAATGGTAATTCCTTGTTCCCGTTCGGCTACAAGACCATCGGTTGCCAATGAAAAATCAAGATAATCAAATCCTTTTTTCCTGCTGCTTTTTTCTATGGCCTCCAGTTTATCTGAAGTAAGCGAATTTGTGTCGTAAAGCAGTCTTCCTATCAAGGTGCTTTTGCCATCATCCACACTGCCTGCCGTTGCTATTTTTAAAACTTCCATAAGCCTCTCCTAACCTCCCCAAAGGGAGAAAATATTTTATTTAAAATTATATTATTTCCTTTTTAACCTCTATCAATCCCCTTTTTTTTTGGGTTTGGAGATTTAAAAGTATCCTTGTTGTTTTCTGGTCTCCATCGCTGCTTCCGAGCGTTTGTCGTCTATTCTTGCACCACGTTCAGAAATTGAAGATTCCCTGATCTCCCGGATCACCTCTTCAATTCCAACTGCTTCAGATTCTACGGCCGCGGTACAGGTTATATCTCCTATGGTCCTGAACCTCACATTGCGCGTTTCTATAAGCTCTGCTTTATCACGGTAAACATGTTCAGAGGCTGTCCACAATAAACCATCTCGCTCAAATATCTCACGTTCGTGAGAAAAATAAATGGATGGGATCTCAATTTTTTCCTGGGCTATATAGTTCCAAACATCAAGTTCTGTCCAGTTGGATATTGGAAAAATCCGTACATTTTGTCCAATTTCAATTCTTCCGTTAAGCATATCAAACACCTCAGGGCGCTGGTTTCTTTCGTCCCATTCCCCAAAATCATTTCTAACTGAAAAAATTCGTTCCTTGGCACGGGCTTTCTCTTCATCTCTTCTTGCACCGCCGATGCAGGCATCAAATTTAAACTCTTCAATAGCTTCCAAAAGTGTGGTAGTTTGAAGGATATTACGGCTGGAATATTTTCCGGTTTCCTCAATAACTTTACCGTCATCAATGGCGTCCTGTACATATCTCACAATGAGTTCAAGGCCCAGTTCTTCTGCCAGTCTATCCCTGAATTCAATAGTTTCAGGAAAGTTGTGCCCCGTATCTACATGTAAAAGTGGAAATGGAATCTTTGCCGGGTGAAAAGCTTTTTGGGCCAGTCTCACAAGGCTAATAGAATCCTTTCCTCCCGAAAATAGCAATACGGGATTTTCAAATTGCGCCACCACTTCCCTAAAAATATAAATGGCTTCACTCTCCAGTGTATTATTTATTAAGATCTCTTTCATTTTTAAACTTTTTTAAGAGTGCAAACCACATTCTCTGTTCGACAATACTTTTGTTGGATCAAAATATTTAAACTCGTTGGGAAGTTTATTTTCTTCCAGGTAAACGTCAAGTTCCTGATCACTCCAATGATAAAACGGACTCACTTTTAAAATCCCGTCTTTGCTATAACTCAAAATATCTATACTGTCCCTGAAAGCTGTTTGGCCTTTCCTTAAATTGGTAAACCAAACATCCGGGTTTTGTTCTTTCATAGCACGTTGAAAAGGTTCCAGTTTTACCTGCCTGCTAAATTCTTCAAACTCGGGGCTGTCCAGTTGGGGAATCCCTCCCATAATTGCATCCCTGTAGGCTGCAGTTTGCTCCGGGTTATAAAGTTTAACATCAAGGTTTAAAATATCTATTACCTCATTGGCGTGTTTATAGGTTTGATGCGTGTTATAACCGGTATCGCACCAAATCACTTTTATATCGGATTCAATTTGAACACAGGCGTGCAAAATAGCAGCTTCGTAAGGCCTGAAATTGGTGGTTACAACAGGACGTTTAATATCCTGGATCGCAAATTTTATAATTTCAGAAGGAGAAACTCCTTTCAGTTGCCGGTTAAGCACTTTTAATTCTTCTTCAGTATATTTTTTCATGATTTTTCCTTTCCCAATGTTATTTTATTCCAAATTCTTTCGTGACCAAAATAGAGGATCATTTTTGATATTACTTCAACTGATCCAATTGCGACGGCAGTTTTTATTTCGCCGGTCAACAACCAGGAAATAAAAATGGTATCTGTAGTTCCAACTATACGCCAGCTTATGGCCTTTGCAATACTGCGCAAAGGTTTTTCGGTACTCTTATCCTTAATAAAACTGGTTTTTGTTACGGATTGGTCTATTAACATAACTCTTATTTTATAATTTAACAAATTACCCTATCGGACTACTAGGTTATTCAGCAAATGTAAACTTCATCCTCCTAAAAGTCAATTAAAATCGACTTAAATTATTCATTTTAACATTCAATAATTGATCTGTTAATGCTTTCCGGCAATATCTGCCAGGGTATTCTCGCCTAAGACTCTCAAAGTACAGTCCCTTACCTGGATCATTATTTTATTTACAGAACACAATTCTTCATCTGGACAATCGGAACATTTTTCATAATAATTCAAACTCACGCAAGGCAACATCGCAATTGGACCTTCCAAAACCCTGATAACGTCTATCATTGAAATATCTTTGGGTTCCCGTAACAAATAATATCCCCCGCCTTTTCCCTTTTTTGAACCCAGAAATCCCGCTTTTCTCAAACTGAGTAAAATACTCTCCAGAAATTTGAGTGAAATATTCTCACTTTCTGCAATATTTGGCGTTTGAACAGGTTTTGTATCAGTTTGTCTGGCGAGATAAGTCAAGGCTTTGATCCCGTATTTTGTCTTTTTTGAAAGCATAGCACGAATATAATTAATTAAAATCTTTCTGAAGTTTTTAATTAATTAGAAAATGGAAACCTTTTCCAATCCATCAGCAAATCCATACAGAGTTTCAGGAATTTAAGGCTTGTTTTAAATCCCCAATAATATCATCTACATGCTCCAATCCAACCGAAATCCTCACTAATCCCGCGGAAATCCTTGTTTCCAATCTCTCCTTTTCACTTAATTTACTGTGGGTTGTAGAAGCCGGATGTGTTACTATACTCCGCGTATCTCCCAAATTGGCCGATCTTGAACATAGTTGAATGGCATCTATAAACTTTCTTCCTGCCTCAATTCCACCTTTAATTTCGAAAGCAACAATATTACCTCCCAGTTTCATTTGCTTTTTTGCAATTTCATATTGTGGATGCGATTTCAAAAAAGGATATTTCACATTTTCTGTGTTGGGATCTGCTTCCAAAAATTCGGCGACTTTCAGGGCATTTTCACAATGTCTGTCCAGCCTCACCGGCAAAGTTTCCAGGCTTTTTGAAAGTATCCACGCATTAAAGGGAGATAAAGCCGGGCCTGTATTCCTTGAAAAAAGGTAAATTTCGCGTATCAATTCGGCATTTCCCACGGTAACACCGCCTAAAACCCTTCCTTGTCCATCTATTAGTTTTGTTGCTGAATGAATCACCAGATCGGCACCAAATTTTATAGGATTTTGCAAATAAGGCGTGGCAAAACAATTATCGATAATCAGGATCAGATGATGTTTTTTAGCAATTTCTCCCAGTTTTTCAAGATCCAGAATATCCACGCCCGGATTGGTGGGGGTTTCTGCAAATAAAATTTTGGTTTCAGGTGTTATCAGGCTTTCAATTTTTCCGACTTCGGTTACGTTAAAATAACTGTGTGAAATATTCCACTTGGGGAAATATTTAGTGAACAGTGCATGGGTTGAACCAAAAACAGACCTAGCCGAAATTATATGATCTCCGCTGTTTAGCAGGGCGGCAAGGCTTGAAAATACCGCAGACATTCCGGTAGCAAAAGCAAAGCCCGTCTCAGCACCCTCCATTTTTGCGATTTTTTCTACAAATTCAGAGGTGTTGGGATTTGAAAACCTGCTGTAAATATTGCGTTCCTTTTCTTCTGAAAAAGAGGCCCTCATATCTTCGGCATCCTCAAATACATAACTAGAGGTCAGATAAACAGGTACCGAATGTTCCTGATATTGTGAACGTTCAATTTGTGTTCTAACTGCTGTTGTTTCAATATGGGACGTTTTCATATCTGTGTTTTTTTTTAAAATTAAACTGTTCCTGCGCTGCCAAAATTTGGTTTATCAGGGTACTTCCTATATTACCTACTCCAAAGAGAACTATGTTTACTTTCTTTATTTTGTGTTTTATTAGAATTGAATATCGGCTTTAAAAATCCTGATAACTGCGCATTCTCAATCAAAAATGCATCGTGGCCATGAATAGATTTTATCTCGTAAATATTGATGTTTTCTTTTATCAGTGAAAGGTTAACATAGGTTTCCCAGTTTTCATCTGCCAGGAAAAACCCGTCAGAATTTACCGTTATAATATGAATAGTTCCTTCTATTTTTGCGGCTGAATTTATATAATCTCCGCTACCATTGCTAATATCAATTGTGGTGAGCAAATGATTTTTCAGTTTATAGGCTGCAAGTTCAAACCTCTCTTCCAGCTTTGTTCCGTGGTGTTCCAGCCAGTTTTCAACATCCCAACTATCCAAATTTTGATTTGGCGTAGGACTGAACTTCGCCGAAAGCGACTGCGGACTGCGGTAAAAAGTCATTGCATGCATTCTGGCATCTTTCACGGGCTCTGCCGAATTATTTAAAATTTGATCCTGAACCTTGCAAAGAGCCTTCACCCATTGGGTCGTCTTATAATCTGCCGCAATTGGAATCACGTTTTGAATTAATCCGGGTTCTAAAACCGCCAATTCCCAAACCAACGCCCCGCCAATGGAACCACCTATTCCGGCAAAAATTTCGGTTATCTGAAGCTTTTTTAATGCCAAAGACTGAATTTTAGCAATATCCAGAAGCGTAAACTCCCTGTAATTATGAAGCAGATTTGAAGGTTTCCCGTCAAACCCGTTCCCAGGCATATCTAAGGCCAAAATTGTGTAATTCCGGGGATCTATACTTTTCCCCTCTCCCACAATCGTATTCCACCATCCGGTTTTCCCGGTGATCTGAGAATTTCCGGTTAGAGAATGATTTATAAGTACAATAGGAGCTTCTCCCAGCTCACGTCCAAAAATCTGGTAGGTAAAACTGATGTTTTGCAAGGTCCCTGCCGAGTTTGTAAATCCTGAAATTGTTATTTCCTGAAGCATTTTTTATAATTTTTTATGCTGAATTAATTTTTGAATAAAAACAGGCAGGAAATTTTTTAAAGCTAATTCAATCCTGCCCGCCTTTGGTCAACCAACATTAATTATTGCAAAACTTTTTTATTTGTTTTGTCAAAAGCCTGTTTTAGATCTGCTTTCAAATCTTCAATATCTTCTAGTCCAACCGAAAGTCGGATCAAATCTTTTGTAGTTCCTGTTGCCAATTGATCATCATCAGATAATTGCTGATGTGTGGTGCTTGCAGGATGGATTATCAGGGATTTAGTATCGCCAATATTGGCCAAAAGTGAGAACACCAGGGTTTCATCTGCCACAACTTTGGCCGATTCAAAACCGCCTTCTACTCCAAAGGTTACCACTCCACTTTGTCCTTTTGGTAAATATTCCTGTGCAAGTTCATAATACGGACTGTCCTTCAATCCGGGATAATTCACCCAGGTAACTTTCTCCTGTTTCTGAAGCCATTTTGCCAGTTCCAATGCATTCTCACTGTGTTTCTTAACACGGATTTCCAATGTTTCCAGTCCCTGGATAATTTGAAATGCGTTAAACGGGCTGAGTGCCGCGCCAAGATCGCGCAATCCTTCTATCCTGACTTTCGCGATAAAAGCGGCTTCCTTTAAAACATCGTGATAAACAAGTCCGTGATAACCTGCAGATGGCTCGGTAAATTCAGGGAATTTTCCATTTGCCCAATTAAATTTTCCTGCGTCTATAATTACCCCGCCCAGCGCTGTACCATTTCCATTGATGTATTTTGTAAGGGAATGTATTACGATATCGGCCCCGTGGGCAATAGGATTCAGCAAAGCCGGAGTAGCCACTGTATTATCTACTATTAAAGGAACTTTATGCGCTTTGGCATATTTGGAAATTGCCTTGATATCCAAAACATCCAGTTTTGGGTTTCCCAGGGATTCAATAAAAAATACCCTGGTGTTTTCTTTGGAAGCTTTTTGAAAGTTTTCGGGATTTGAGGGATCTACGAAAGTGGTGGTAATCCCAAAACGCGGCAGGGTAACGCTTAAAAAATTATAGGTTCCGCCGTATAAACTGCTGGAAGCCACAATATGGTCTCCAGATCTAAGCAATGTGAGTAAAGCCGTGCTTGTTGCCGCTGTCCCGGAGGCCGTTACCACGGCTGCGATCCCACCTTCAATGGCTGCCAGGCGTTGTTCCAGGATATCGTTTGTGGGATTGTTGATCCGGGTATAGATAAAGCCGGGTTCTGCCAGGGAAAATAAATTGGCTGCATGTTCAGAATTGTTAAATACATAAGAAGTAGTCAGGTAGATTGGAACAGCCCTGGTTCCACCGTTTGTAGTTACATCGTGACCTGCGTGCAGTGCGTTTGTTGCGAATTTTTGAGTGCTCATGGTGTTTGTTTTTAT
>JBDNHN010000181.1:0-3239 GCA_041688725.1 Gillisia sp. | reverse complement strand
ATATCAATGCCAAAATCTGATGTAACATCAACCATAATAACTTTTGCACCGCGGTGTCTTACAATATTTGCTGAAGCACAATAAGTATAAACAGGCACAATAACCTCATCGCCTTCTTTTATGCCAAACCAATACAATAATAACTCTGCACCGGCTGTCCAAGAATTAACGGCCAAAACATTGGACACCTTACAATAGCTTGCTATTTTTTTTTCAAACAATTTTGTTCTTGGGCCCGTGGTAATCCAACCCGATTTTAAAGCATCAGTAACTTCTTTAATGATTAAATCATCTATTCTGGGTGGAGAAAATGGGATATTCATAAATAATTATATGTTATATTATTTCTGTTTGTTTTAATTTTAGAAACTCATCAATTGTTTTTTTATCAAAATAGTTTTTTTGAATCAATTCATTACTAAAATATTTTTTATCCAAGTCAATTGTACTGCCTTTTATAACTCCTGGATTTCCAACAATTATAGAAAAGTCAGGTGCAGATTTGTTTACTAAGGTTCCTGCCGCAATTAAACATCCTTTGCCAATAATAACATTAGGCATAATTGTGGCTTTGGCACCAATAAAAGTGAAATCACCTATACTGACAGATCCTTTTAAATATCCTATACGTTCCGATTGTTGGGTTTTAATAAAACTAGCACCTCCATATAATCGAATAGAAACATGACTGCTATGAGTAAAAATACCTACCCAAGCCCCTATTTGACATCCATCACCAATTGTTACTTTATTAGAAGCATCTATAATAGAATAATGCCAAATCCACACGTTATCGCCAATGTTCAAATTTTCTTCATTTAAAATAATAGATGAGGAAGATATTCTTGTATGTTTTTTAAATTTCTTATCAAATTTACTATAATAACCATAGACCATATAAGGTCTTGAAATAAAGCTAAAAATATTTTGAATTAATGAAATAATTCTTCCAAACGGTGATAAATATAATTGTTTTTTAAAGTCCATATAAAATTTATGTTAAATAGGTTTATAAAATATTAAGGCCTCACCAACAAGTACCTCCTCTCTACTTATTTCATTATATATTGTAGTTTTTAATGTATATCTACTTTTTTCATAGTCACAGTTTACTATTATTACTTTTACGGTATAATTTGTTTCTGTATACATAGGTTTCAAAAACTTCATTGATTGAGATAAATAAATTGACCCATTTCCTGGGAAATATGTTCCAATTATTCTTGAGAATATAGAACCTGACAAAAACCCGTGAATTATTCGAGAACCAAATATACTTTTAGACGCATAATCTTCATCTATATGTATTGGATTTGTATCTCCGGTAATAGTTGCAAATGTATTTACTTGCTCCTGTGTATAGGAAATATTCATTTCAAAAAAATCGTTTATTTTCATAATATATAGTTATTTAAGTGATTTAAAATAAATTGGAAGGTCTTTTTTTTTTAAGCAAGATTTATAATACATTTTCAAAAAATGTTCCCTAACGAGGTTAGAAAAAAATCTTTAAATGATTTTAAATGGAGGTCTGCGATTACTTTATATTCGGTAATTTCTATTTTTCTATTTTGCATAAAGTTATATTATAAAACATCTTGTGTTTATTTACTTTTTATCAATTATTCTTTCAGCAAGTACTACTGTTTTTTCATATTGAAGTTCGCAGTCAAACGTTTTGGACAAGGTTAAAGCATTTGTTTTCATTTGATCCATTAACTTTCTATCTTCTGTCAAAAGTTTTATAGCTCGTAACATATCATCTGTATCTTCTGCCTTATATTGTATTCCCACTAGATTATCCTTAATAAATCCGCCCAAATCTCTTCTTAAAGAATTAATAAGCGGCAACCCTGCAGCTAAATAATCAAACGCCTTTACAGGCATCGAAACTGAAGAATTTTTAACATAACTGGATAACGCCATATCACAATTGGAATAGAATAAGGTCAAATCAGTAGCATTTAATTTCCCTAAGTAGATTAAATTTTGAAGACCTTTTATTTTTATAGCATTTTCAATTAAAGGACGCAACGATCCCTCCCCTGCTAAAAATATTTTTATAGGTAATCCATTATTTTCTATTTTTTGAGCACACTCAATAATCGTTGGGATATCATAATTATTCCCTAAAGTACCGGCATATACCACCCAGGTTTCATCAGATTTTTTTTTGTAAATCTCTAAATTTTTGTTTTCATAAGAGTTGCTTTTCTCTTTATTAAGATCCTTTAAATCGATACCTAAATATACAACTTCATTAAATTTAGTTGGGTTTACTGCTATTCCTATTTCTAAATAATCTTTTGTCGCTCCAATTATCCCATCTGCTTTACGAAGAAACCAAGATCTCCTCCAATATAATGGTGCAAAAAGAATTTTACCGAGAGGAGCTATTTTATTTGGCAGTAGGATATGAAATAATTCAGGCCAAAGATCTAATATATCAACTATAAATGGAACCTTTAATTTTTTAATTACATTTAAAATTATATCTGAGAGAAAAAGTGCAGGCTCACCTACAATAATTAAATCAGGTCTATCATTACTTCCTAATACTTTTTTTCTAAAATTAATAGCAAAATTGCGTTCGTATTTAATTCTAGCTAATGAAATATGACTCGTATATGGAGTAGAAGGTACCATTTTAATTAAGTACCCATCGTTTACTTGAAAATCTTTCCATCCTTCTGATCTGTATTTTTTAGATCGGTGTTCAAAATTAGAAACCCACCAAACCACTTCATGTTCTTGTTTTGTAAAGGCATTTGCAATTAAAGTAGATCTATATTCTCTCCATCCTTCATTGGGTAAATTCCCATAAGGATTAACAATCCATATTTTCATAATTGTCTGATTTTAAATAAAAATTTGCGTTTTAAACAACGCTGTGTTCAACTGCCAAAGATGCATTCAGTTACGAAATTATTTTTTCTATAATTTGTGAAAAAAGAAAATACCTAGGATGGTGAAATTTACTTGAAACATTTTGCTTGTTATCAATGAATAATATCACAATTAATTTTATTTTTAGTGTTTTATTTACTAAAATTAGTATCCAAGTATGACCTTAATAAATTTTACTGGATTTTGTAATAATTTCCGGAACGTTTCAATTTTTCTAAAAATATATGGCTTTTCTTTATAAAATCCGCGGATATTAAAATCTACAACTATTTCATTCTTATTGAAAACATTAGGAATTGCTGGATGCCACTTTCCCTTTATAATACCAGTAT